>NZ_FR896407.1:0-1912 GCF_000435155.1 Dialister sp. CAG:357
CAATAAAGACATACTTTTTTCCTGAGATAGTCTGCATCTTGGCATTAGCTGGCATATCCATAGAAATCTCCTTCTTGCTAGATATAATTATATACCTATCAGAAGGAATTTTCAAGCCGTTTGTTGGTGAAAATATAATAAGAATACCAGTATTTATCGGATTCTTAGCCGGCAGCCCAAATACTTCCTAGATATAAAATTACGGGACTGCAGGCTACAATGAGAACTGGTGTCTGGAAGAAACTCATTTTCTTCATCATCCTGCTGATAATGACCCGAAAAATGCAGAGAAGCATGTATGCAAGTATCCCATAGAGAAAGACAAACAAGCGGGAAACATCACCAGCAATATGAGTGAAGAACATGAGGACGACAGCAAAAACTATGCCTCCTAAAGAAGCGAAGATAAGTTTTTTCGTTATCTCATAAGTCAAGTATCTCCAGGAATAAAGACCTTCGTAAAAGATAAATGCCATGAGAACGAGCGGCACCCATAAATAAAGATAAGCAGGCGATACGTGGAATACCGTTCTCGTAATTAACCCATTCCTGATAAAAAGCGAAAAACGCCTGCCAAAACAAGGGCCACATAATCTCCTGCCAAGAAAAGAAGTGTCTGAATCAAGGCACTCCCTGCCTGATTTTCTGATTTTATTGATTCCATACCACGCTGAACCTCTGAATCCATATGATCTCCCCCAGATCAAATTTGTTTCGTCTTAAAATGCAAATGTAATAATTATAAGTATAGCATAGCGAAAATATCATATCATTACTCTAATCCTGCACACCAAAAATTATATAAGTTTCATTCCTCTTCCCTTACAATATAGAGCTGCCTCTTCTTTGTTTCCAGATAAATCTTTGCAATATAAAGGCCAATGATGCCAAGACTCATCAGGACAAGGCCACCGAGGAGCGTAATGATACATACAAGAGAAGGCCAGCCTGCCACAGGATCTCCTGCAATCATAGCACGAATAAAGATGAATATAAGTGCCAGGAAGGAAATACCACACATAGCAATTCCCATGACAGAAGATAAGTACAAAGGGATTGTCGTATAAGCAAGAATACCATCAACCGAATACTGGAAAAGCTTCCAGAAGGACCACTTCGTATGACCAGCGCTTCTTTCAATATTCTCATAAGAAAGCCATTTCGTCTTGAAACCAACCCAGCTGAAGATCCCCTTGGAGAAACGGTTATATTCTCCATCCGCTACGATGGCATTCACCATCTGACGAGACATCATGCGAAAATCTCTGACACCATCAACAATCTGCGTTTTAGAAAGCTTATTGATGATTTTGTAGAACTGCCTGGCAAAGAAAGAGCGAATAGCAGGCTCTCCTTTTCTGGTCGTCCTCTTCGTCGCGACACAGTCATAGTCCTCGATCGGATCATGCAAGAGACGCCACATATCTGGGAGAAGAGCCGGAGGATCCTGAAGATCCACGTCCATCGTAGCTACATAGTCTCCCTTAGCCATAGAAAGCCCGGCATAAAGCCCTGCTTCTTTCCCGAAGTTTCTGGAAAAAGAAACATAATGAACCCTGGAATCTTTTTTATGAAGATCACGAAGAATCTCTATGGTCCTGTCTGTACTTCCGTCATCAATAAAACAGAATTCCAGCTCCGCATCGATTCTATCCTCATACTTCATGACCTCATCATAAAAAGTCTGAATCGTGGCTTCCTCATTAAAACAAGGCACCACCAATGATAACAACTGCATTGCAATTCTCCCTATTTTCAAATCAGGCCAATCGCTCCTATAAACACTTCCTAATTAATCAATAAACTATTTTCATAAGTCATGTATTTATTATAAATGCACTTCATCATACTGTCATTCTGAAATATCGAAATAAAAGAAGGGCGGATTGTATAATTAAGTTGAACACTTAAA
>NZ_FR896408.1:0-14591 GCF_000435155.1 Dialister sp. CAG:357
ATTTTTACCAACACGTTTTGTCCTATAACCCGAAAAATCAGTTATCAATACCAGGATTTCCCGGATATTGATAACTGATTTTTTAGTTCAAAGTTTTGAAGCAGTCCTAATTAAGCGTTCTTAGCTGCATCGCAGATCTTTGCAAAGCCTGCAGGATCATTGATAGCGAGTTCAGACAGCATCTTGCGGTTTACTTCAATGCCAGCTTTTGTAAGTCCGGCAATCAGTTTGCTGTAGGTCAGGCCGTTGAGACGAGCTGCTGCATTGATACGAACGATCCAAAGCTTACGGAATTCTCTCTTCTTGGATCTGCGGTCTCTTCTTGCATAGTAGAGAGCCTTCATAACCAGTTCATTTGCTTTTCTGAACTGAGTATGACGTGCACCTCTATAACCCTTAGCCAGTTTCAGAATTTTCTTATGTCTTGCATGTGCGGTAACGCCGCTTTTTACTCTTGCCATTCTCTTAAATCCTCCTTATTAGCCGTTCGGCAGCAGTTTTGCTACACGTTTGTAATCAGACTTAGAAACCAGTGCTGCTTTTCTGAAATTTCTCTTTCTCTTTGGGGACTTCTTTTCGAGAATGTGGCTCTTGAAAGCTTTATTTCTCTTGAACTGACCGGATCCGGTTTCTGTAAAACGTTTTGCCGCAGCGCGACGGGTTTTCATTTTCGGCATTTTATTCTCTCCTTTATTATGCTTTCGGGGCGATAATCATAGTCATATTGCGCCCTTCCATTTTCGGTGGTTTTTCTCGAACAATTGAGTCTCCCAACTCTTTTGCAAAGCGATCGAGAACATCCTGACCTAATTCAGGATGAGTCATTTCTCTACCCCGAAACATAATGGTAACTTTGACTTTATTACCATCCAACAAAAAGCGTTGTGCATTTTTTAATTTGACAAAGAAATCATGGTCTTCGATATTCGGACGAAGCTTAACTTCCTTTATCTGGAAAACCTTCTGTTTCTTTTTTGCTTCCTTATCACGTTTCTGCTGTTCATATCTGTATTTGCCATAATTCATAATACGGCATACTGGAGGATGCCCGTTTGGAGCAACTTCCACGAGATCAAGGCCTTTTTCTTCAGCCAGACTGATCGCTTCATGAAGCGTCATGATCCCCAACTGTTCGTTTGCATCGCTGACAACACGAACCTCTCTGGCCCGTATTTCTTCATTGATACTGAGTTCCTTACCTATTCTTTTCACCCCCGAAATGAAATCATTAAATAATAAAAGCGGGCAGCATGAGCTGTCCGCTTTTAAATCATTGTTTAAACCCTAGTAGCTCTTAGCTTTGTAAGGTGAGAAGCGGATCACTTCTGCTTTAATAAATCACTTTTGCTATAATACCTCAATCATCTTCATCTGTCAAGTCATTTCTAAGAACTCTATGTGCCATTCCTAAAGTTACTTCGTTGAAATGTAAAACACCTACTTCAACGAATACAGCAACACAAAGATGTTCCTTCCATCTGGCAATTCCAATCTTGCCGCCTAAGTTCATCCCCATCGCCATAAGCTTGATCTGCTCGATAGCGGATTCCATGGCTCCGACAACGGACCCATCGCCAACATGTGTATCAGAGATAACATGCTGACGCTGGGCTGCAACAATGGCAGACTCATAAATTTTAGGGATGATATCCAGGAACTTGCCGCCAAAGTTGACTGCAACAGCACGAATTCCACTTTTTGCCAGTTTTTCACGAAGCTCGTTTTCATCGCTTCTGTTTTCAGAGAGTGCCATCCTGATGGCTGCTCTGGCTACATCAGCGCTCTGGAATTCTTTATACATAATCAGCCTTCTCTGGTTTTAATTTCACGAATCAGATTGGCAACAAACATGGCAACCGGCGTAGAACCTTCATCGCCATTTTTTCTGCTTCTGATCGAAACTGTATGAGACTTCATTTCCTTGTCGCCGACAATCAGCATATAAGGAACCTTTTCCATCTGTGCCTTGCGGATCTTGTATCCGAGTGTTTCATTGGCTTCTTCGACTTCTACACGGATATCAGATTCAGACATAGCGTCTGCAACAGCCTTTGCATATTCCAGATTCTTTTCAGTTACCGGGATAACCTTAACCTGTACAGGAGCAATCCAGGTCGGGAAAGCGCCGGCATAATGTTCAATCAGGATGCCGATGAAACGTTCAAGAGAGCCGTATCCTGCACGATGCAGCATGACAGCACGATGTTTGTTTCCATCTTCACCGACATAATTGACGTCGAATCTTTCCGGAAGCTGCATATCCATCTGGATCGTGCCGCACTGCCATGTTCTTCCAAGGGAATCCTGTACATGGAAATCCAGCTTAGGTCCATAGAATGCACCGTCGCCTTCATTGATCTGATACGGAACGCCGGCAATTTCGATAGCTTCACGAAGTGCATTTGTCGAAATTTCCCAAAGTTCATCACTGCCCATTGAGTTTTCAGGACGGGTGGACAGTTCTACATGGTATTCAAGGCCGAAAACTCCATACATCTTCTTATACATAGACATGCACTTGATAACTTCTTCCTTCATCTGATCCTGAGTCATGAAGATATGCGCATCATCCTGTGTGAAGCAGCGAACGCGGAATAATCCATGAAGGGCTCCGTGCAGCTCGTGTCTGTGTACAAGGCCGAATTCACCGACGCGCATCGGGAGATCACGATAGGAACGCTGCTGGCTCTTGAAGTAAAGAATTCCTCCCGGGCAGTTCATCGGCTTAATTGCATAGTCTTCATCATCAATTTTGGTGAAGTACATATTTTCCTTATAATGATCCCAATGGCCGGACTGGATCCACAGCTTCTTGGAGAGGATGACTGGTGTCATGATTTCAACATAGCCGAATTCCTTGAACAGCTGTCTTTCATATTCCATCAGCTGATTGCGGAGAACCATTCCCTTTGGATGGAAGAACGGGAAACCAGGTCCTTCTTCATGGAAGGAAAAGAGGTCAAGCTGTTTTCCGAGTTTTCTATGATCACGTTTTTCTGCTTCTGCACGTACAAAGAGGAAATGTTCAAGATCTTCTTTGTTGAAGAATGCAGTCGCATAAATACGCTGGAGCATCTTGTTGTGTTCATCGCCGCGCCAGTAAGCACCTGCAACGGTCATCAGCTTAAATACCTTGACTTTGCCGGTTGCTTTCATATGCGGGCCTGCGCAAAGGTCTGTGAAATCTCCCTGTTCATATAAGGAAATGACAGCATCCTCCGGAAGGTCTTCAATCAGCATGACTTTATAATCCTGATTCTTTTCTTTGAAGAATTCCAATGCTTCTGCTCTCGGCAAAACCTTTTTTACCAGCGGAATATTTTCCTTGCTGATCTTTGCCATTTCTCTTTCAATGGCATCAAAGTCTTCCTGGCTGAAGACATGTTCAGAGTCAATATCATAATAGAATCCATCATCAATAGCCGGGCCAATTGCAAATTTTACGCCTGGATATAAATGCTGGATTGCTTGAGCCATTACATGCGCTGCAGTATGTCTGAGTGTGAAAAGCCCTTCCGGATCCTTTTTTGTGAAGAATTCCACAGTGGTCCCATCCACGATCGGATCACGAAGATCGGTCAATTCGCCATCAACTTTAGCTACAACGGCCTCTTTCCCCAAGCTGTTGGAGATAGCTTTTGCAGCTTCGGAAAGTGCAACATTGCTTTCAAACTGCTTTTCCTTTCCATCTTTCAAATGAATTGTAACCATAACAATTTCACCCTTTCTATAAAATCTGTTTCGGGATACATCCAACAAAACAAAAAACTTCCGTCCCGTAAGGGACGAAAGTTATATTCCGTGGTTCCACCCAAATTAAAGCCTAAGCTTCACTCTGACATATAACGGTGTTCACCGGAAAGATTTCAGATCTTTCTGTTTAAGAGTGGTAACAGATCGACTGCATCGTCTATTCACACCAGCCATAGACTCTCTTGGCATGCCTGTCTGAAATGTCATGTCTCTTGCACTACATTTAATATAAACACTATAACCTTATAAAATTAGTTTGTCAAGAAATTAGCAGAACTTAATTGTAATTCCGGCAGAAATTTAAAACATTTCAAATTTCATGAACATAGGAGATTCCCTCAACGGTCTGCAAATAGGAAATATACTTCCCCTTCTCACCATGATGCGGCACCTTCATGGTCATAGTTGCGGCAAGAGCAGCCGCTCCATGCTTTTCTTTAAATACATTGAAGTTTGTAATCTCCACGCCCTTCTTCCTTACGTCCATCAGAAATGCTTTAATTGACTGGACATCGCTGAACTCAACATACAGGTCAAAATCCTTAGCCTGCGTCCGCAGATGCTTATCTACAGGCTCCAGCACTCTTAATACAAAGATTACAAAAATCTGTGCAATGATAGTCCCCTCTAAGAAACCGATGCCTGCTGAGAGTCCTATGATGGCACATGCCCACAATCCGGCTGCCGTTGTCAGCCCTTTGACTTCATTTCTGCCCGTGACAATAATCGTACCTACACCAAGAAAGCCGATTCCGCTGATAACCTGCGCTCCCAGACGTGTCAGATCTGTATTGGATGCAGGATAATTTCGCAAAACATACTCATTTAATATCATTGCCATAGCGGCTCCGATAGAGACAAGCGCGTGGGTTTTTACACCGGCGCCCTTATTTTTATATTCTCTGTCCATTCCTATGATAACGCCAGCCACAGTCGCCATCAGCAGGCGAAAACATATTCCCCCAATGCTCCATTCCTTAAAAAGAGCATCTAATGTATCCAAAGCCACCACCTCAACTCACATTGAAATACAAATTCCAATTCTTTTCCCTATAAATATAATAACACTCAACTTCATGAAAACGTTTTAAAATATTACATTTTTTATTTATTCCTTTAATGCCGGGTGCTTTTAGCATATGCCTGAAAATTTCATCCTAATTAAAAAGCTTCTATCCGGAATATGAATCCTTCCAGATAGAAGTTTTAAACTCAATTACCTGACGCTCTTAACCTTTAAACGTCTTTCAAGAACCTTAAGACACATAGATACGAAGAATGTCATGATGAAGTAATACAATGCAACGATAACCAGCGGCGGGAACGGCTGGAAGCTGATTCCCTGAATCGTGGTAGCCGTATACATCAGATCTGCCATACCGATGACGGAAACCTGAGAGGATTCCTTGATAAGTGTAACAAATTCATTGCCGATGACCGGAAGAATATTACGAATCGCCTGCGGGATGATAATCCGGATCATTGATTCCCATTTGGAAAACCCGAGCGACATTGCCCCTTCGAGCTGCCCCTTAGGAATCGACTGAATGCCCGATCTTACAATTTCACATTCATAAGCCCCGGAATTGATAATAAGCGCCAACACACCTGCAGACAAGCGTTCAAAATCAACGCCTAAGATCTGGAAACTCGGGAAATGGATTCCAAGGAATGGAAGCCCGAAGAACACGAGCGAAATCTGTACGAGTACTGGCGTACCTCTGATAATTTCAACATAAACAGTAGCAATTGCCTGCAGAATTTTAATGCCGGAGATTTTCATGAATGCAAGAATAATCCCCAGTAAAAGGCCGAAAAAGCAGGAAAGCAATGAAATAATAATCGTAATTTTAGCGCCGGACATAAAGATGTCATTATATTTAACCGCTGTATCAATTACCAAATCCATAATAATGTCATCTCCTATATATCTGCATGCAGCAACCGTTTAAGGAATGTCTGCGTTCTTTCTTCCTTCGGATGAGTAAATATATCCTCCGGATTTCCTTCTTCTACGATATACCCCTGATCCATAAAAACAACATGGTTGGAAACGGATCTTGCAAACTGCATTTCATGTGTAACAACTGCCATCGTCATTCCAGCCAGGGCTACCTCTTTCATAACTGAAAGAACGTCCCCTACCAGTTCAGGATCCAAAGCGGATGTCGGTTCATCAAATAAAAGCATCTTAGGTTTCATCGCAAGAGCGCGTGCAATAGCGACACGCTGCTGCTGACCTCCGGAAAGCTCTCCCGGATAATAATCAGCTCTGTTTTCCAGACCGACTTTGGCCAACAGTTCCATCCCCTCTTCACGAGCCTGGATTTTGGGCATCTTTTTTATATGGATTGGCGCATACATAACATTCTCAAGCGCTGTAAACATAGGGAAAAGATTGAATGACTGGAATACCATGCCGACATCTCTTCTCAGCATTTTGACATCCGTCTTTTCATTGACCCTCTTGCCTTCAAACCAAAGCTCACCGCCTGTCGGCTTTTCAAGTAAATTCAGGCAGCGAAGAAGCGTACTTTTCCCGGATCCGGACGGTCCTATGATCGTACAAACTTCCCCGTTCTCTATTTTCATATTTATATCCTTGAGTACTTCGACATTGCCGAAAGATTTTTGCAGGTGCTTGACTTCGTATATAATCTGCTTTTTATCAGTCATTATTCTCACGCCTTTCTATGCATCTGAATATAGCATAATTATACAATTAAGTCAATTAAATTCTGCATAAATCGTATAAATTATTATTTTTCATCTTTTAAAGCCAAGATTTTATGTACTGGATGTTTAAGAAAGACCTGGATCAAATCCTTAAATTCAAAATAAAACCGATTATGCTATACTAATTGAATAAGACATAAATATAGTTTCAGGTTCCAGACTCTTCAAACAGCAGGAGTCTCTAAACTATTTGAGGTGAAAAGTTATGCAAAAAATCAGAAAAGCTGTCATTCCTGCAGCAGGATTCGGGACACGCTTCCTTCCGGAAACGAAAGCGATGCCTAAGGAAATGCTTCCTATCGTTGATAAACCGACCATTCAATATATCGTTGAGGAAATAAAGGCCAGCGGTATTGAACAGATTTTGATCATTTCGGGACATGCCAAAAGAGCTATTGAGGACCATTTTGATTCTTCTCCTGAACTTGAACAGCATCTCTATGAATCCGGAAAGATGGATTTATTGAAAGAAGTCCGTCAGGTTGCTTCCGTTAAGATTCATTACACACGCCAGCAATATATGCGGGGTCTTGGAGACGCGATTCTCTGCGCTAAAGAATTTATGGACGGGGAACCATTCGGTGTCATTTTAGGCGACGATGTTGTCTATAATGGTTCCGGCGAACCTGCACTTAAGCAATTAATTTCCCAATATGACAAAACAGGCGGAACGATCATCGGCTGCCAGCTCGTACGTCCGGAGCAGGTATCTTCCTATGGCATTATCAACGGAACGCCAACAGAAAATCCCGATCTCCTCAAGGTTAAGAATATGATTGAAAAGCCTTCCATTGAGGAAGCTCCCAGCAGATTTGCTGCACTGGGCCGTTATGTCATCACTCCTGAAGTTTTCAAAATCCTGGAGCAGACCAAGCCCGGAAAAGGCGGGGAAATTCAGTTGACAGATGCCCTGCGTGTCATGGCCAAAAACGGAAACGTCTATGCTTATAACTTTAAAGGAAAGCGCTATGATACCGGGAATAAGCTTGGATATCTAAAGGCAACCGTGGAATTTGCCCTGAGAAGGGACGATATCGGTCCTGAATTCCGTCAATATCTGAAGTCATTGCTCATGGATAATAAAATTTAACATTCAGCAATAAAGAGGAGCCGGTTGAGCCGGCTCCTCTTTATTGTTCAAATTTCCTGTTAAATGCTTATGCCTCTTCAAAAGGTTCCTCATGGCGGATTTTTTTCTGCTGGGCCTGATAAAGTTCAAAGTACTTTCCCTTTCCGGCAATCAGTTCATCATGGGTTCCTTTTTCTATAATCTTTCCATGATCAAGAACACAGATGCAGTCTGCATTCCTTACGGTAGAAAGACGATGTGCAATAATAATTGTTGTTCTATCAGCAGCGAGCCTGTCGAGTGCTTCCTGGATTACTTTCTCCGTCTGCGTATCCAGTGCGGATGTTGCTTCATCAAGAACAACAACAGGCGGATTCTTCAGAAAGACACGTGCAATTGCAATTCTCTGCTTCTGCCCGCCAGAAAGCTTGACGCCGCGTTCACCAACTTTTGTGTGATAGCCTTCAGGAAGGTTGTTGATGAAGCTGTCTGCAGCGGCAAGTCTGGCTGCTTCTTCGATTTCCTCATTTGTTGCATTTTCCTTGCCATAGCTGATATTCTCTGCAATCGAGTCACTGAACAGGAATACATCCTGTTGCACAATCCCAATCTGCCGCCTTAAATCCTGCTGCCGGAAATCCTTGAGATTCTTTCCATCCAGTGTAATACGCCCTTTTGTCGGTTCATAAAATCTGAGCAGCAGGTTTACAAGAGTACTTTTCCCTGCCCCGGTTTCTCCGACAAAAGCGACCGTCTGGCCTGCCGGAATAGAGAGATTGAGGTCATGCAGGACGAGATGATTTGGATCATATCCAAATGACAAATTTTCGAACACGATATCTCCTCGGATATCTTTTACACTGGCCGGTTCTCTGCTGTCCTTAATCAGCGGCTCTGTCTTCATAATTTCCTCAAATCGATGGAAGCCTGCCATCCCCCGCTGATAAACTTCAGCAAGAATTGTCAGACGGAATACAGGGCGCATGAAGATATTGACATAAAGCAGGAATGCGACAAAATCGCTGACCGTCAAGGTCCCGCCGGCAATCATCATCCCGCCGACTAATAAAACGACAACGTTAATGATATTGGTAAAGAAATTAATGCCGCTGGAAAAATAGGCAACAAGACGGTATGATTCAAATTTTGTATCTCTTAATTCCCTGCTTTTATCTATAAAACGTTTTAACTCGAACCCTTCCTGGGCAAAAGCTTTAACCAGACGGATACCAGAAAGGCTCTCTTCTGCGCGAGCACTCACTTCTCCGGCTTTCACACGGTTTTTCCGGAATGATTTTTTCATAGCACGGTTTACTTTTACTGTGTGAATACTCTTGGCAATCAGCAATGTACCAATAATAATCGCAAGTTTCCAGTTCATAAGCAGCATGACTATTAAAGTTCCTGCCATTATGACACCGCAAAGAAGCACGTCATTAGGTCCTCTGAATGCCAGATCGCTGATTTCCGTTACATCACTTGTAATTCTTGAAAGAAGCTGTCCCGTCTTCTCATTATCAAAGTAGTGGAAAGAGAGCTTTTCTATGTGCCTGAATAATTCCGATCTCATATCGTGCTCTATGGAAGCACTCATAATATGCCCATAATACTGCACTGCATACTGCACGATAAAATTAACAATATATAAAAAGAGCAATACCCCTGATCCTATGAAAAGCTGGTGCATATTCTTTGACGGCAGTATCTCATTAATCAAGTATCTGACAACAATAGGAAAGATAAGATCAAGACCGGCCATGACAAATGTACCGATAATGACGCCAATGAGTATTGTCATGTAAGGCTTATAATACTTCAGAAAACTTTTTACCATAAAATATACCTCTGGAGCTTTATATGATTTCAGGAATAAAGCCTGCCTGTGCCTCCCTTAAATAAAACGGAATTTATCTATGCTTCTAAAATTATGCCATCATATTAGAAAATCTTTAAATGATTAATCCTCTGTCGTCGTTCTCCAGATATGCAGCAGGGAATCTTCGGATAGTTTATCTACATGGAAATAAGATGCTCCCATAATATTTGCTAATTTTTCTGCCAGTCCCAGCCTGATATATCCGCTTTCCGTATCTATGACTGCAATTGGCAGATTCCTTCTTCTCAGGCGGGCTCCTTCTCTTAAAGCATCTGCTACAGGATCCGAATCAGGATTTGAGCCAGCCGTGGCTCGTCCATCAGTTATAAGAATGACAACCGGTTCCTGAGTTGGTTCCTGACGGTAAAGCATATCGAGCACGTCCTCCGCTTTCCGGAGACCGCTTGCCAGAGGGGTCTTTCCGCCGGTAGGAAGGTCCGCCAGCTTTTTCTGTGCAAATTCGACACTTCTTGTTATTGGAAGAAGGACTTCGGCTTTCTTCTTTCTGAAGGCTATCATGCCTACCCTGTCTCTTTTCTGATAGGCCTCAAGGAGCATTTTGAAAATAACGCCCTTGACTATGCTCATCCGCTTTTTAGCACCCATTGATCCGCTGGCATCAACAACGAATAAAAAGACATGTCCCGTACGTTTTTCTCTTACCTTGTCTCTAAGATCCCTGCTCTTGATGACAAATGCCAGATCCTTATTTAATAAATGACGGGCTTTTTGGTAAGGCGCAGCTGCTCTAAGTGTAGCGTCAAATGCAATGTCTGACACTTTTTCCCTGGGAAGCTTCGACTTTACATATCTTCCCTGTTTCTTGTCTGTCAGTACGAATTCACGTTTTCCATCCCCGCTTTTCTTAAGCCTCAATCTCTGGGGCTGAATCCACATAGGAGGCAGTACTACACTTAAATCCGCCTGATCGACCTGATCTTCCCGGGGAGCAGGGGCATTTTCCGTATTATCTTCCGGTTCACTGTCATCATTTGATTCATCCTGCGTGTCATTTAACTGCGCTGGTCTTAAATCCTCATTCTTCGGAGCCTGCTGTTCATTATTTTCAGGCCTTTCCTCTTTTTCCTGCTCCTGCTCTTTGTTCTGCTCAGTCTGCGGAGTATTGTTCCTCTCCGTATCAGGTTTTCTCATCCTGTGGGGCAGGACAAATTCAGCAGCTTCTTCAATATCCTTCGGCATAATGAACATGCGATTATATAAGGCAGCAATCGCTTTGGCAGCTTCGATCAGATAGATATCGGCTCTATGACCTGAAACATTTGCTTTCAGGGAATATACCGCAGCAAGCTGGATCATGGCATCCGGACACTCTACTTCAGGCAGGATTTCCCTTGCATTCCTGATTTTTTCCCTTAATACGGAGTTTGCATCAGCCCATTTATTTCTGAATCCGATTCCATCATTCTCGTATGCAAGAACGCGCCGGATAATCTCTTCCCGGTCCTTGATACCTTCCGTGCCTTCTATATTTACAAAAAGTCCGAATCGGTCCAGGGCTGATGAAGGGAGTGATCCGCCGTCAGGATTCATTACCGACAAGATGGTAAAGCGGGACTTCCTCTCTACAGACAGTCCGTCCCGTTCCAGTTTGTAACTGCCATTCTGCTGAATATCCAAAACAATTGACAATAAATCAGACTGCAGGAGATTCACATCATCTATGTATAGAATCCCCTCATTGGCTTCATCAACGAGTCCCGGAAGAAGAGTCCGTTCTCCTGTCTTAACCGCCTTTTCTGTATCTATAGATCCCAGGAGGCGGTCTTCCGTTACACTGACAGGCAGTTCGACCCATGGATCATCAATCAAATCTCTTGCCCCGCGTACCAAAGTTGATTTTCCCGACCCGCTCTTACCGGATATAATGAGGCCTCCCGCATGAGGATTCACCAGATTAATCAAAATAGCCTTTTTAGCCTTCTCCATACCTGTTATAGCGGAAAAAGGATATACATTACGCTTCATCATCAATGACCTTATCTACTTCTGACCAATCAAGCTCCTGTTCTTCAAACGGGCGTCTCCTCATACGGTGCGGCAATGCTAAGCATGAAGCTTTTCTAATATCTTCTTTGGAAACTTCAAGATGCCCTTCCAAAGCAGCTATGGTTTCAGCAGTTTTTATCAATGTAATATCAGCTCTGTGTCCATCGACCTTTAGAATAATTGCGATCTTCGCTGCGATCAGGAGCATGTCGTCTGAAATAGAAATACGCGGCAGAAGATCCATAGCACGCTCTATACGGCTGACTTCCTTTTCCTGCTCATCCTTCCACTGATTGACGAACTCTTCCGGATCGGTTTCGTAAGAAAGGCGCCTTTTTATAATTTCGGCTCTCTTCTCAGGATCCTGTTCCCCTGTTACTTTTACCGACAGGGCAAATCGATCGAGAAGCTGCGGACGAATATCCCCCTCTTCCGGATTCATTGTCCCGACCAGAGAGAAACGCGCAGGATGGGAATAGGAAATGCCTTCTCTTTCGATTGTATTGATTCCCATTGCTGCGGAGTCAAGAAGAACATCTACAATATGGTCATCCAGCAGATTTATCTCATCGACATACAGGATATTCCGGTTGGCATCAGCCAGAATCCCGGGCTCGAATGATTTGTTTCCTGTCTTTATAGCTGCTTCAATGTCCAATGTCCCAACAACTCTGTCTTCAGTAGCACTCACCGGAAGTTCGATTACTTTCATGGACTGGAGCTTTACCGGTGGTTCCACATCCTTATATTTTTCACTGCATTCATCACACCAATTGGATTTGTCATTAGGATCGTCATGATAGCGGCATCCGTCTATGCACTTTCTGGGAGGCAGAAGGTCCGCCAGAGCCCTGACTGCAGTAGATTTGGCAGTCCCCTTTTCTCCCTGGATCAGCACTCCTCCCAATCTTGGATTAATCACATTCAGTTCCAAAGCCAGCTTCATCATATCCTGTCCGATAATTGCGGTAAAAGGAAATACATCTCTTCTTTTCATATTGACTCCTATCAGTAAATGATTAAGTTCTATCTTTGTGACATTAAATTCTTGCATTAATCTTCGTCATCGTCATCGTCGTCTTCTTCAAGGGTTCCTTCGATAGATAAATATAACTTCTCCAATTCTTTCTTCATACTATCCTTGGCATTCCACATCTTGCGTTTTTCCGCCTCCAGAAGTGTTTCGGCTATATTTTTCAGTGCCCAGGGGTTCACCTTTTCCATCCATTTTTTCATTTCAGGATCCAGCGCGTACTTTTCGGCATATTGATCATACATCCAGTCATCTATTACATCACTGGTAGCATCCCACTGGAAGCTGATTGCTATCCTGTTGGCAAGATCGGATGCGCCTTTATAACCATGCTCCATTAAACCCTTGATGTATTTAGGATTCATGGACTCACTCCTGAAAATACGTTTGACTTCTTCGTTGACGGTACGGATTTTAACATTGCCTCTGTTCGTGCTGTCCCCCACATAGGATTCGGGTGAATTACCGGACAGACTTTTCACTGCAGCAATCATGCCTCCATGGAATGCATTATAATCATCTGAACTCATAATATTGCTGTCGGGATTCTCTTCGTTTTTTACAGTCAGATCTATGCGCGCCAGCTGCTTTTTGAAAAGCTCAGGTTCAAAACATCCGTCAGCTCCCTTTCCAAAAGCATGTCCGCCCCATCTGACATATACATCAGCAAGGTCTTTCGTGTTTTCCCATTCACGGGTATCAAGAATCACATTGACACCTGCGCCATAAGTCCCCGGGGCATTGCCAAATATTCTGTACGATGCAGTCCGCCATGCTTCAGTCTCCTCTTTGCCTTTAGCTTTAAGAACTTCTGCATCACTGCATATATGCTTTCTTACAAAATTTTCTTCATTTCCTTCGTCCTGTTCTGCAGCCATCATAACTGCCTGATCCAGCAATTTGGAAATTTGCGGAAGCGTGTCACGGAAAAGTCCGCTGATTCTTGCAGTAACATCTATTCTCGGTCTCTTCAGTTCATTAAGCGGTATAACCTCTAATCCTGTGACTTTTAAGCTGCCCTTCTGCCATACCGGCTTAATCCCCAGCAAGTACAGGAATTCGGCGATATCCTGGCCAAAGGTTCTCATATTTGGCCCTGACCATAAAACCATTCCTATATTTTCCGGGTAATGCCCTTTTTCAGCAATATATTTGGCGATAGTCCTGTCTCCCAGCTTTACGCCTAAATTCCATCCGGCTGGGGATGGAAGTGTCCTGGGATCAGCGCCATAGAAGTTTCTTCCTGAAGGGAGCAGTCCTGAGCCTCCTGTATTAGGTGAACCGGAAAGTCCTGGATTTATATATTGCCCGGATAATGCAGAAATCGTGTTTGTCATTTCATCCGAAGTCCTGTGGATTGACGGAATCAGCTCATGTATAACGAAATCCAGCAGTTTATTCGATTCCTGTTTCCATGCATCACTGCCCTGTGCTTCAGGAAGGTTCATAATTTGTTCAATACAGTCTTCTTGCTGCATGGATTCTATCGCGAAGGAAATGACTTTTCGCGTTTCCTCACGAATTTTCTCCATTAACTGGCTTTTCGTCATATGCAGAGGCTCATAAATTTCATCCGGATGCGTCTGAATATCATCCAGCGTCAGATTATATTTTTTGGCCCACAGTTCAAAAACAGACGGAATATCCCCATTAGACAGTCTTAATATCTGCAGTACGCAGTCAAGTAGCAGCTTTCCTTCCGGTGCTTTCCCCAGTATATGAAGTCCCACGTGGACTTCGCTGTCTTTCAGTTCCTCTATATATGCATGCAGATGAGCTGCATAGTCCTCAAATGGCTCACTTTCATCATAATGTACCTCTTCATCAAGCTTTGCAGCCACAGACAGTTTTCTTATATCTGCTTCAATGCCGCTTATATCCGAAGTTCCCCTCTTGAGCTGTGCATATTCATCCAATGTCTTTTCCAGTTCAGCCAGTTCATCATATGCCCCTGCCTCTGCGATAGGAGCCGGAAGATGCCCGATCAGGCATGCTGAGGACCGTCTTTTTGCGATAATCCCTTCACCTGTGATTGTCATCAGGTAAGGATATATATTAGGAAGATCATTCAGCGCAATATCAGGGTAACTTTCATCGTCCAGCCCTACACTCTTTCC
>NZ_FR896408.1:14625-17125 GCF_000435155.1 Dialister sp. CAG:357
TTCCCGGGAGCCATTCAAGATTCCCATGAGTTCCCAGATGGATTACCGCATCAGCCTTCCATACATCTCTAAGCCAGTGATAAAATGCCAGGTACTGATGCGTTGGAGGTATTTTCGGGTCATGATAAAGCTTGACTGCATCCATCCCGTACTGCCTGGACGGCTGGACGGTTATGAATACATTTCCGTTTTCAAATCCGGGAATCAGGAAATTTCCATCATCATCCAGCATGACATCCCCGGGTGCTTTCCCCCATGTATGTTCCATATCCTGCTGTACTGCGACAGGAAGCTCAGAGAAAAAGTCCTGGTAATTCTCGCCGGATAACTTCATGGATTCTTCATACTGCTTATCTGTCATCATAGCAATATCATTTGTTACATGTGAGTTCACTGATTTCAGAAGATCAGCACCCGAGTCAGGGATCTGCTGGATCCTATAGCCTTCGCTCTGCATCTTCTGCAGCAGAAGAACAGCACTCTCCATCGTATCCAGTCCGGAAGCGCTCCCGATATTTGCATTCCCTGCGGGGAAATTATGAAAAATCAAAGCAATTTTTTTATAGCTGTTCTTCATGCGGTGAAGATGTCCCCATTTGTATGCTTTCGATACGATTCTTGCTATACGTTCATGAATCGGACGATACTCTAGAAGACCATTTTCCTTGATTCTTCCTGCGACAGGCACACCGTGAATGACGCCGTCAAGCTCAGGAAGGGCAGCAGAAATCGATACTTCAACAGCATTCATGCCTTCCGGATCCGCTTTCCAGTCCTCTTCGGGAGTAAGAAGCGTATAAGCATCAATAATAGGAACATTCAGTTCTTTTAATGTACCAATATCAGTCTTGCCAGTCCCAGTCAGGGAAAATTTCATCGTCGTGACCAGCACATCAATGATCGGTTTCCCGTCCTTCATAAAAAACTTGCGAATGGCTTTGGACAAGGATTTCTCATTTTTAGAAGATCCCATCTGGCTGTTGGCAAAAACAGGAATTACGGCACAGCCCTGCTTCTCAGCGGCAGCCATGAAATCATCCTGATACTTTAAATCGCCGCCTATCCATTCATCTCTGTAAAACAGGAGGCCTATAATGACCTGCTGCGGCTTTACACGAATTTTCAAATAATCTTCTGCACTTTCCATAAAGCTTTCTTTGACAAATGGTGCATAAATCCCTGATTCCGGTGAGATTTCGGGAAGCGGCGGATCTGCTTTATGCTCATCATTGAAAGATTCCGCATAAAGCCACAGATTTTTATAATTTTCAGGCCCCCCGTACAAGCAGTAAAGTTTAAACCGTGCCAGCTTATCATCATCAATAAACCGGCTGTCCTGTACATCTCCATCGTTAGCATCAATAAAAAAAGGGACCTTATTGTCACATAAAAAATCCCTGCAATGATTCCATAAAGGTGTGTTCATAGCATTTTTCATCAAATGAACTATAACCAGATTTGAACCTTGCATAGCTGCAGCCAGAGAAGCATCCCATTCCGCTCCGTCTTCAATAAATAATGTGCGGCATTGGGCCGAAATCTGACCTTCCGCTTTAAGTTCATCACAAACTCTCTTCATTGACGAATATTTGCGATCATGGTTTGTTATATATACAACGCCATTACCCATTTTCATCCCTCGTTAATATTATATAAATATACTATTCTATATGATTTAGAAAGAATCAAATTTTTTTGATTTCTTCTTTTTTATTATACTATTCCAATGTTATTTTAAACATATTGAAATGTTATTCTGCGTATTGTTAGATAAGATACGCCTAACTTATTTAATTAATTTATAATAACTGCTTTCAATTATATTTTTATGGATAACTGTCTTTTATGAAAGCCGAGTATTCCTGCAGCAAAAAAGCTGTGAAAAACGAGCGCTCGTTTTTCACAGCTTTTCTTATTTCAGATATTGAGAGGCAATTGCCAAAGCAGAAAGTGTCTTGGCATCCTGCATCAATCCCTTGTTCACATATTCCCGGACAGTTTCAATCGGAAGCTCAATGATATCAAGATATTCACCTTCATCGAGATGCTGATGCGTTTTAACAAGATCTCTTGCCAGGTAAAGATGTATGGCCTCATTACTGAAGCCAGGTGTCGTATATACCATTCCAAGCTTGATCAATGATCCCTGATATCCTATTTCTTCCTCCATTTCACGGGAAGCGCAGTCCTCCGGGGTTTCGCCGGGATCCATTTTGCCTGCCGGAATTTCCAGAAGCGCCTGCTGCACCGGATAGCGGTATTGTTTAACAAAAATGATTCCGCCATTTTGCGTCACAGGAACAATGGCAGATGCGCCTGAGTGGAGGACGACCTCCCGGATTTTCTTCTTCCCGGCTAAATCGATTTGATCCACGCATACATGGATGATATGTCCATCATAAATCTCTTTACGTGAGAGCTGTTTTTCTATTTCCACACTCATAAGATTTCCTCCCCTATAAAAAATCAGGGTTATAGGACAAAACGTGTTGGTAAAAAT
>NZ_FR896409.1:0-6489 GCF_000435155.1 Dialister sp. CAG:357
CCACCCCTGTCCAGTTTTAGCATAGCACTCGAATTATCTGCGGTATTTCCATCCTGCCCTTCCCCTGGGAGGCCCGAAAACTGCATCGTATACCATCCATCGCTGTGCATCTTTTTCCGACCAGCGTCTAGGTATCAAGCCTTCACTGTCCGGGTTGCTGCTGGCCTCCATCTGAGCTGGTTCAGCAATCTTTTTCTTCACATGTGCCTTTGCCTTGTCAGGCATCTTTCTCTCCGGCAGCGGCGTTTTTATCTCTGGAACTGTTTTTACGCGGGCGGGCTCATATTCACGTTTTGGAGCCGGAGCTGTTTCAGGCTCAGATACGTTCCTTCTCTTAACAGGCTCAGGATCTTGAACAGGCGCTTCATTTTGAGAGGACTCATCCTGGGCTTTCCGGCCGATGGAACTATCCGGAGACGTTGTATCAGGAGAAGTGTTATCTTCCTCTCCATTTCCCTCAGGCGTGCTCTGTCCCCATGTTTCAAGGATCTTTTTCCTGAGCGCCTTGTAATCATAATCCTCATCCGGTGTCCCCAGGCCGTCCTCTGCACCGGAAGATCCGTGCTTGAAGTAGCTTACATGGACGGTATGATCTATATGGCTTTCTCCTTCCCTCTTCCTGAAAGAGCCCAGACTGGATGAATTTCCATTTTCTAAGAACACCGCGGACAGTCGCGCAAAAGGGTACCGCCGGATCAGCCAGACCATTATGGCGAGGATGCACATTAGCTCAATCAAGTATTCATTCACTTGCAGTGTACCTCCTTATAATGGCAGAATCAGTTTTTCTTCTCACTGCTGCCTGCAATATTTTCTCTCATTTCAGTATCGGCCACAATGTTCTTCATATTGTAATAATCCATGACTCCAAGATTTCCGGCTCTAAGAGCATCGGCAAGTGCAAGCGGCACCTTTGCCTGCGCTTCTACGACCTTTGCCTGCATTTCCTGCGTATACGCACGCATTTCCTGCTCTTTGGCAACTGCCATCGCTCTTCTTTCCTCTGCTCTTGCCTGTGCAATCTGCTTGTCAGCTTCAGCCTGATCAGTCTGGAGCTGTGCGCCGATATTTCTTCCGACATCCACATCAGCTATATCAATGGAGAGAATTTCAAAAGCCGTGCCGGAGTCGAGGCCTTTTCCAAGCACTGTCCTGGATATATGATCCGGATTCTCAAGAACGTCGGTATGCTTTTCAGAAGAGCCTACCGTTGTAACGATGCCTTCACCGACACGGGCAATAATCGTTGCTTCACCTGCACCGCCGACGAGACGATCGATATTGGCACGAACAGTGACCCTTGCTCTTACCTTAAGTTCGATGCCATTTTTTGCAACAGCAGAAATCGTCGGTGTTTCAATGACCTTCGGATTAACGCTCATCTGCACGGCTTCCAGTACATTTCTGCCGGCAAGATCGATAGCTGCTGCCTGTTCAAAGGACAAAGCAATCTGTGCTCTGTGTGCTGCAATCAATGCATCCACCACATTATCAACATTACCGCCAGCCAGATAATGAGCTTCCAGCTGATTGCTGTTTAAGGACAATCCCGCCTTGATTCCTTTGATCAAGGGAAGAACTATCATCCTTGGCTCAACGCGGCGGATCCGCATCCCTACCAAATTAAACAGGGATATATTTACATCGGCAGCCAGGGCAGAAATCCACAGCCCGACCGGGACGAAATGCAAGAAGATGGAACCGGCCAGCACAGCCAGAATTAAAACTCCCACAGGGAAAACGAAAGGATCCATAAGTACCTCCTAATGGAATACAAGCAAGGCCAGCCTTGCTATGCTTTTCTTACAATCAAGTAATTGTTTTCAACTTTCACTACACGGACTTCGCAATTCTTCTCAATGAACCCGTTCTCGGAAATTGCATCTTTAATATCCCCGTCAATTGAAATTTTTCCGGTGGGCCTCAATGTTGAGACGCTGATCCCGGACTTTCCTTCAAATGAGCTGAGGTCCTTTGAGGAAGATAAGTAACCTTCTTTATTCGTCTGTCTGGCATGAAGTGTAATCTTCTGCCAGATGTGGTTGTCGGGAAGGTATTTGAAAAGGAAATAAGCCCCGACACAGGAAGCCAGTACTGCAAACAGAAGGATATAAAGAGCCGTCATGTTTCCGCCAAAAGTAAAAAAGAGACCTGCCATAACTGCGATGAAACCGGCGCCTATGAATATGCCCGTATACATCACGAGAATATCCAGAATAATCAATGCGATGCCGCCGAAATAAAGCGCAAATTCAAGAGACTGCCCGCCTTCATAGTACCAGTTCGTTCCTATGAGGATAAGGCCCGCCAGAATGGCTATAAGGCTTCCTCCGGAAAAACCTGCCGTCTTTATCTCGATCACGATGGATAAAATGATGATGATTGAAAATAAAGTATCCACAACTGGATCTTTAATAATCGACGCCGCCACTCCTCCATCACTGGCAAGAACCGTGCAGGGAAGCATGAATGCAGAGATAAAAAAAGCAAGAAGAACTTTAAGATTTTTCAACTCAAATCACCTCCTCTTAAGATTAATTATACATAAAAATCAATATGGTAACTAGGCCTGCCGCGATTTCATTTACACATTCACGAAAAATTCCTCAGCGGAACCAGTCAGGAGAACAAAAAAATCAGCCGAAGATTGCATCCCGCTGATTTTTCTGCTCTTTTACTTTTTATTTGCCAGAATTCTTTCTCTGACCAATAACTTTGACCCCGTTCATATATGGAACCAATGCATCCGGTACTCTGATTGTTCCATCAGCCTGCTGATAGTTTTCCATAATGGCAACTACAGTACGTCCGACAGCCAGTCCGGAACCATTCAATGTATGAACAAATTCAGGTTTTTCTCCGGTCTTTCTGCGGAATCTGATATTAGCGCGTCTGGCCTGGAAATCCAGACAGTTGGAGCAGGAGGAGATTTCCCTGTACTTATTCTGCGCTGGCATCCAGACTTCGATATCGTAAGTCTTAGCCGAGGAGAATCCAATGTCTCCCGTGCACAGGCAGACGACATGATACGGCAATTTTAAGAGCTGCAGGATCTTCTCAGCTTCTTTTGTCAGGGATTCCAGTTCGTCCCAGCTGTCTTCCGGTTTGCAGTATTTAACCATTTCCACTTTATGGAACTGATGCTGTCTGATCAGGCCGCGTGTATCCTTGCCTGCTGATCCTGCTTCCTTTCTGAAGCATGGTGTCAGTGCTGTAAAATGCACCGGAAGTTTATCTCCATCGATGATTTCTCCAGCAAAGAAGTTGGTCAGCGGAACTTCAGCGGTCGGTGTCATGTACATGTTTTCGCCTTCGACTTTGTACATGTCATCAGCAAATTTAGGAAGCTGGCCAGTTCCCTGCATGGAGTTTCCGTTGATGATGTATGGAGGAATGACTTCGATGAAATCATTTTCCTGTGTGTGGACATCCAGCATGAAATTATAAACAGCTCTTTCAAGACGTGCAGCACCATCCAGATAGAAATAGAAGCGAGCTCCGGAAACCTTTCCTGCTCTTTCAGAATCCAGGATTCCAAGGGTATCGCCTAATTCATAATGGGCTTTAACAGGGAAATCAAAGGTCGGGATTTCTCCCCAGCGTCTGACTTCCGGATTTTCAGAATCATCTTTGCCCACAGGAACAGACTTATCGGCCATATTAGGAATATGAAGCAGCAGTTCCTTCAGTTCAGCTTCAATAGATGCCAGTTCGCTGTCAATGGCAGAAATCTTTTTTCCTACTTCGCGCATATCCTCAATATCCTTGGAAGCATCCCTGCCTTCCTTTTTTGCCTGGGCAATCATCTTGGATGCAGCGTTTTTCTGGCTCTTCAATACTTCTGTCTGCTGAAGCAGTTCTCTTCTCTTCTGATCCAGATCAAGAACGTGATCCAAATCGAAGGGATTATGTCTATTAACCAGGTTTTCCTTTACTTCCTCAGCATGCTCCCTAATGAACTTCATATCCAACATAGTTAACACTCTCCAATGCAATAAAATTTTAAATTGGCATATACGGCAAATGATGATCAAATAAAAAAACTTCATCCCAACATGGGACGAAGTTCATCGCGGTACCACCCAATTTGCATAAAAGCCAGCTCATGGTTTTTATCGGTCACCAGCCGTCCGATTCATCACCGGCCACTCCGAAGTGGAAGCTTCTTTCTCCGCCCTGACTCACACCAGCCGCCAGGTCTCTGATCAGCATCAAAAGAAACCATTCTTCATCATCATGTCATATTTGATATTTATTATATTCCTTAAGAACTTATTTGTAAATAGAACCAAATGTTCAATAAGCGAAACGATTAATCATGAATCAGGTCATACCAGGCATCAGCAAGGGCTGCATATTCTTCAAGCGAGAATGTTTCCCCTCTTCTTGAGCCATCGATCCCCGTCACCTCGAAAATCTTCCTGCTGATTTCATTAGGTATGCCGCCAAACTTAACGGCATTCGTAAAGACCTTTCTTCTCTGCGCAAATCCCATCTTGATCAAGCTGAAGAGAAGCTTGCTGTCTTTGACGGAAACGGCAGGCTCGCTTCTTCTTCTGAGCCTTAAGACAGTGGAAGTAACCTGAGGACGCGGGATGAATGCTGTCGGAGGGATATCCAGGACCCTCTCCGCCGTGCAGTAATACTGTACAGCCAGTGTAAGCGCACCATAGTCCTTTGTTCCCGGATCTGCCAGAATCCTGTCGGCTACTTCTTTTTGCATCATAAATACAAAAAGGGAAATGGGAAGATCTGAATGAATCAGAGATAAGAGTATAGGCGTTGTTATGTAGTACGGAAGATTTGCCGCACAGTGCCATTCTTTATCCCCTAAAATTCCCTTGAGATCAGCCTTCAGAACATCCTCATAAATAATTGTGACATTCTTATATTTTTCCAGTGTCGAATCAAGGACACGTTTCAAACTCTGATCCACTTCAAAGGCAATGACGTCAGATCCTCTTTCTGCCAAAGCCTGTGTAAGCGTACCAATGCCTGCACCTATTTCCATAACAGAAACGTCCGGTGTTATTTCAGCCGCATCCGCTATAGCAGCTACAATATCCGGGCGGACGAGAAAATTCTGTCCCAATCTATGCTTTGCGTGAATCCCGAAACGATTTATGACATACTGAACCACTTTCCGGTCAGCTAAGTTTGCATCTAGCATGAACTCTCCTTCTGGCACACCTGCAAAGCATTTTCCCACTCTTCACGTGTAACACCATAATGATTTAATCTTTTTAAAAACTGCTTTGCGTTGCCATACCCTATACCAAGAACAGCACCAACTGCTTCCCTTTTTGCTGAAGAATCGGCTTTTCCGATAAGTCCGCCCTTAAATAAGTCTTCTTCTGAGAACAAGCGGGAGTCTTCCAGACTGCTGATACGGAGTTTGTACAATGCTTTCCTGATCGATTCAGGAGAAGCATCCTCGATTCCCACATCATCCTTTGTGGATGCTTCATCTTTTGGTACAAAAGCATTCAATGCCTTTGGAAAGAGCTTAATCAAACGTTTCCTTATTCTTTCCCCGGGGCCATCCGGATCCGTCAGGATAATAATTCCCCGCTTTTCATAAGCCAGGCGGATCCTCTCAATTACCTCCGGACGAAGCGTAAAACCTTCTGTTGCAATCATGTCCGCATCTACAGCCATGCTTACTCTTGCTATATCTGATTTTCCTTCAACTACGATTACTTGTTTTATCATATCAATCTCTTGCTACATAGCCGATTCCGCGAACGGTATGTATGTACTTCTTTCCTATCTTTTCATCAATCTTGCTGCGCAGGTACCTGATGTAAACATCAACAATATTTGTCTTCCCTGCATAACCATAGCCCCAGACCTTTTCCAGTATTTCTTCTCTCTTCAGGACTCTGTTCTTATTCTTTGCCAAAAACAGAAGCAAATCAAATTCTTTCTTTGTCAGATCCACTGCTTCCCCGGCAACGCGGACTTCATGACGATCCGGGTAAATGGAAAGATCGCCGATAGTAAAGGACGGATCCGTTACAACTTTTGGCTCTTCATGGCGTCTTAAGGCAGAACGGATTCTTGCAACCAGTTCTTTCGTTGCATATGGCTTTGTAATATAATCATCTGCCCCTGCATTCAAAACAGCGACTTTAGTATCAACGCTGCTGTCTGAAGACAAGTATATGATCGGTATGGAACTGATTTCGCGAACTTTGCCAAGAAGTTCCATTCCGTTTCTTGGCGCTGAATCCGGATCAAGCAGAATAATATCGACCTGGCGCTGGCCTGCCAGATCTACAGCAGAATCCCCGGTATTATCAGTCAGGCAGTTGAACCCTTCTTCCAGTTTTAACTGCATGAACCGGCTCACACCTGCATCTGGTTCAAGAATCAATACACAGTTTCTCATTTTAGGTTCCTCCAAATAACAAAAAAGCCGAGAGACATCTTCGCAGCGGGACTGATTCATCCCGGTTATTATTAGTAGTTATTATTATTTTTATTTTC
>NZ_FR896410.1:0-44441 GCF_000435155.1 Dialister sp. CAG:357
AATACCGATTTACACAAACTATTTTACACTCCCATTATGTGCTTTTATCTATTGATTTATCAATTCAGAAACATGAAGACATGACAGGCTTAAAATTCAATGAATTCCTATATTTATAGACAACAATCGATAAAAAGCTATTTATTGGCGATAGAATTTGACATATGTTATTATATAAATATTAAAAATAATTTTAAAATATATCAAATCCGGAAGAGGTGAATTACATTCATGGGGAATAAGATCTTTCTAGTTTTAGGAGGCGCCCGCAGCGGAAAAAGTGAATTTGCCGAAAAGCTGATGTATCATTTTACAGGGAAAAGAAAGGGATACATAGCAACGAGTCAGATTTTAGATGAAGAAATGAAATACAGGGTCCTGCTTCATAAGGAAAGACGGCCGTCTGATTGGAAGACTTACGAAATCATGCATACAGCAGGGAATCAGATAGGCACTGTATTAAATGAAACAGATACAATATTATTTGACTGCATTACAATGTACGTAAGCAATTTATTGATGGATCATATCAGTAATATAGATGCTGAGGTTTTGGGTGTTTCGGATTTGGAGAAGCTTCAGAGTTTATTGCAAAATGATCTGGATCGAATGTTTAACGAAATATCTTTAGTTTCTGACCGGGAGATTATTTTTGTTTCAGACGAACTCGGAATGGGGATTGTCCCGGCTAATGCAATGGGAAGAGTATACAGGGATCTTGTCGGCCTGGCAAATCAGTATATTGCCAAAAAAGCGGATGAGGTATACCTTTCGATTGCAGGAATTACTGTTGAGCTCAAAAGCAGAGGATTGGAGCTGTCATGAAAAAAGCAAAGAAATTAATGTTTCAGGGAACCAGTTCACATGTAGGCAAAAGTATTTTGACTACGGCATTTTGCAGAATCCTGGCTCAGGATGGATACAAAACGGCACCTTTTAAAGCACAGAATATGGCATTAAATTCCTATGTCACTCCTTCCGGTGGGGAAATAGGAAGATCAACGGTGGCACAGGCTGAGGCTGCAGGTGCGGAACCGATTGTGCAGATGAATCCTGTCCTTCTGAAACCTACTGGCAATTCCTGCTCGCAGGTCATTATTCTTGGCACATCCAGAGGCAATTATTCTGCATCCGAATACCAGAACCAGTATAGCCAGAAAGCCTGGGCATCCGTAAAAGAAAGCATAGAATATATGGAATCCCACTATGATGTTATGGTCATAGAAGGCGCAGGCAGCCCGGCAGAAGTGAACCTGAAGAAAAATGACATCGTAAACATGAGAGTTGCTAAAGAATGCAATGCTCCGGTATTTTTGATAGCAGATATCGACCGCGGCGGTGCTTTGGCATCTATTGTCGGTACACTGGAACTGCTTGATGAAGACGAACGGGCTCTCGTTAAGGGTCTTGTCATCAACAAGTTCAGAGGAGATATCAAACTTCTCGAACCCGCTTTGACCTTTTTGAAGGAACGTACAGGAATACCTGTTTTAGGCGTTATTCCTTATTTGAACAAACTTGGCATTGATGATGAGGACTCCGTTTCCCTGCAGGAAATCCCGGATGATCACGTGATGAGGGATATCCATATTGCAGTAATCCAGACTCCTAAGATTTCCAACTTCACAGATTTCGACGCTTTGAATCACGAACCGGATGTCAATGTACGCTTTGTACAAAAGGGAGATTTGCTTGGAAATCCTGACTTGATCATCATTCCGGGAAGCAAAAATACTACAGAAGACCTCCTCTATTTGAAGAGGGAAGGCTATGCAAAGGAAATCTGCGAGCTGGCAGAACAGGGAACTCCGGTAATCGGCGTTTGCGGCGGTTACCAGATGCTTGGTGAAAAAGTCAGCGATCCGGATCATGTAGAAAGCCAGAATGATGAAGTCGATGGTTTGGGACTGCTGCCGTATACGACAGTTATGCAGGGGGTAAAGAACACATATCAGGTTCATTTTGATTGTGACGATCTGCCATTCCTCGATATGCAGTTTAAGGGCAGTGATTTAAAGGGATACGAAATACATATGGGCGAAACTACACTCAATAAACCTGCCCAGACTTTATTCCACATTATCAGCCGCAGCAGCAAGGATGTTGACGTGAATGATGGCTATATCAACGAAAAACATAATGTATTCGGGACATACTGCCATGGCGTTTTCGATAATGATGAATTGAGACGTGCCATTATCAATGCTTTGCGCAAGAGAAAAGGATTAAGTGAACTTCTGATTCAATTCCGCTATAGAGAGTATAAAGAATCTGAGTATGACCGTTTGGCGGACTCAGTCAGGAAGTATTTTGATATGGATACTGTTTATGAAATCCTGAGGAATGAATAAGTGAGTGATTTTTATTATTCTTTAATGTATGCTGTGATTCCGATCACAGCATGCATTATTGATACAGTCTACGGGGATCCGAGATCTAATTTTCACCCTGTTGTGCTCATAGGAAACTTAATTTCTTATATTGAAAACAAACTGTATCCCAAGAAGCCGGCTCTCCCGAAAGATTTAATGTTGAGGGGCTTATTGACAGTATGTCTTGTTCTTTTGACTGCTGGCCTGATCACATCATTTTTCGTGTACCTGGGACACAAAGGCGGAATTCTTCTCTATTTTTCGCTGAGTGCGTTGATTCTCTATGTCACTATTACGCCCAGAGCCCTTGCACGCGATGGAATGGAGATTTACCATCTTTTGAGAGACGGTGATCTGGTTAAGGTACGGGCAAGACTCAGCTGGATTGTTGGCAGAGATACAGATAACCTGTCGGAAGCTGATATCGTAAGAGGGACAGTAGAGACTATTGCCGAGAATACAACTGACGGAATTATATCGCCTCTGTTTTATTTCATGCTTTTCGGCCCTGTTGGCGCTGCTTTGTACCGCGCTGGAAACACCATGGATTCCATGCTTGGGTACAAAGACGACAGATATCTTTATTTTGGCCGTATTGCCGCCAGACTGGATGATATTCTGAATTATATTCCTGCAAGAATAACATTTTTGCTTTTTGCAGCAAGTGCTTATATTTTAAGGCTGGATTGGAAAAATGCTGTCGCTATAACCAGGCGTGATGCCCGCAAACATCCTAGTCCTAACGGAGGATATGCGGAGGCGCCGATGGCAGGAGCTCTGAATGTAAGACTGGGCGGATATAACTACTATCACGGAGTTGCCGAATTTAGAGAGTACATGGGGGACCCCAAGGTAGAACTTAAGGCGTTTCATATCAAGAAATCTATTATAATGATGTACCTGGCAACAGCGATCTTTGTTATATTCGAGTCAATTGTTATTTTCTTCACATGGTGATTTACAATGAATTCTTTTCTTGTAGGACTCCAGTTTTTAACACGGATTCATTTGTCTTCCAAAGCAATCTGGAAAGATGAGGAATTCGGTAAAAGTGTCATGTGGTTTCCTGTGATTGGATGGATTATAGGGCTTTTTCTTGTTCTGATTTTTCAGATTACGAAGCCTTTGGATACCCCCATATTAACGGGATTCCTCCTGGTGATTGGAGAAATTTTTATTTCCGGCGGTACGCTGACAGACGGGCTTATGGACGCATCTGACGGGCTTTTTTCCGGGAGGTCAAAGGAAAGAAGTCTGGAGATTATGAAAGATAGTCTCACAGGCTCTTTTGGCATGCTGTCGATTTTGATTTATGTTTTTTTGACAACACTATGCTTAGGGTATGTGGATAATACTCAGGCAATGCTGATGCTCCTTATTGCCATGCCAACTTTGGGGAGGCTGAACCTGGTTATAAGCATTTGCAATTATAATTATGCCAGACCATATGGTATGGGGAAGGCTTTTGCCGCTTATCACTCAAAGTACACGCTGCTTTGGGCAATTTTCTTCGCCATGCTGCCTGCGCTTTATTTTGGGTTCAGCTATTTATTCCTTATGGGGATATCCATCATTATTGGCCTTGGCTTAAATAACTGGGTTGTCAAAAAAATTGACGGAACTACGGGAGACACGTACGGTTTTGTTACAGAAATAACAGAAGCAGGCATAGCGCTCCTGGGGGTTCTTTTGATTAGAGGGGACTTATGGCATATATAGTCAGTTCTCCGGGATCCTGCGGAGAATTTATTCAGGGATATATGGATGGAATATCGTTTATGGTGACTTGTCCGATTAACAGATATTCTTACGCAATGAGCCAATTCGACGGTCCGGGAGATCGTTTACCGAAGAAGGCAGCTCTTGCTGTAAAGAAAACGCTGAATTATCTGGGCGAGGAAGACCGTGATATTCCAATAAGACTGAAATCTAATATTCTGCCTGGAAAAGGAATGGCATCAAGCACTGCCGATATCAGCGCAGTCGCTCAGGCTGTTGCGCTTTCCTGCGGGAAAAGGCTGACAGCGCATGAAATAGCAGATATTGCACTTTCCATAGAACCAAGTGACGCCACTTTCTTCAACGGGATAGTACGATTTGATCATCGCGGCGGCACACTCATTCAGCAGATCGGTGACTGCCCGCCTCTTAAAATATTAATTTATGACTGCGGCGGAGAGATAGATACAGTCGATTTTAATACCAGAGCGGATCTGGTCGATCTTCAGAAGGAAAACGAAAAGTATATCAAAATAGCCCTTAACCTTTTCAGGAAGGGGATTCAGAACGGTTCTATTGATGAAATAGGAAGAGCATCCTCCATCAGCGCTTTTGCAAACCAGAAGATCTTATATAAGAAACAACTCAACCGTTTCTATAAAGTTGGGATGCAGGTGGGAGGAAAGGGAATTATCTGTGCGCATAGCGGAACCGTTTTAGGACTGATTGTTTCAGCCGATGGTGATATTGAAAATATGAAGCAGAGTATAAATGAATATATGGGAAAGGATTTTTCATATTTAGATTCTGTGGAAATTATTAATCAAGGAATCATAGATAGAAAGTGCGATGCGAATGAGTTCGACAAAGAGTAGACATGGCGGAGATATTTATGGATTTTCAGATGAGGAAAGAGATAAATTTCTGGATTTCAGCATCAATATAAATCCTCTGGGGCTATCCCCTAAAGGAAAAGCTGCCTTAACCGCAGGCTGGGAGAAGGAAACTTTGCGATATCCGGATGTCAAATGCAGAGATCTCATCAAAGCCTTATCAGAACGTTACCATGTCAATGAAACTAATATCGTGGTTGGAAATGGCGCCACTGAGCTGATGTATGCCATCCTGAGAATCATCAATCCGGATCTGGTTTTGATACCTGCTCCTTCATTCAGCGAGTACAGGCTGTCTGCAGAAGCAGCCGGGGCAAAAGTCTTGAGCCTCATGAGTGAACCGGCTGCATCCTTCAAAGCTTTCATGGAAGAAGTAAAAAATAATATCCAGCAGAATTCTTTGATATACGTAGGGAATCCTAATAATCCCGACGGCTTGCTGCTGGACTCCAGGGATCTTTCGGATCTTATAGAGATTGCTGATGCTGCGTCCAGCTTCCTTGTGATAGATGAATCGTTTATTGATTTTGTGGGAGATGAATATTCCTACCGCAATCTGAGTGAGACGCATTCAAATGTTATTATAGTTACTTCGCTGACTAAATTTTATGCAGTTCCCGGGCTGCGTATAGGCTGCGCTTTTCTTCCGCAGGCCATTCGTGATCAGGTCAATCAGAATCTCGTTCCCTGGAATGTCAACGGATTAGCTCAGCTGTACATGGTGCATGCGGTCAAAGATAATGAGTATATAGAAGAATCCATTTCATTCTGCCTGATGCAAAGAGCAAAACTGGTTGAAAGACTGAAAGAATTTCCCGAGATCAAGGTGTATCCGGGAACGGTAAATTTTGTTCTTTGCGAGCTGCTTGTTAAAGGAATGGATGCCAAAGCTCTTCAGGCAAAACTGATTCACTACGGAATCATTATCCGGAAATGCGGAAATTATGAAGGATTGGATGATTCATTTTTCCGGGTAGCAGTGCGTTCTGATATTGAAAATAATAAGCTCATTAATGCATTACATGAGGTGCTTGCTAAATGATAACTATTTATCTGATCCGTCATGGTGAAACTTTGTGGAACAAAAAGGGACGCTATCAGGGAATCGCCGATGTAGAGCTCAGCGAGAAGGGAATCCTTCAGGCCGATAAAATTGAGGATTATTTCAGAGATATCAAGCTGGACGCTGTAATTTCAAGCCCCTTAAAAAGAGCTGTCAGAACAGGACAAGGCGTTGCCGTATCCCATGATCTCCCCCTGATAATTGAAGAGACCCTTCATGAGCTTGATTTTGGAGAATGGGAAGGAAAAAACTTTAAGGAAATAGAAAAGTGCTGGCCCGGATCCATGGAGAAGATGTTCACGCAGACTGAAACATTCAAATTTCCTAATGGTGAATCTTTCGAGGAATGCAGAAAGCGTGCTGCCGCATGTATAAAGAAACTCATTTCGTCAGGTGGTAATAAGACTTATGCTGTAGTCTGCCATGGTGTAGTGCTTCGAATGATTATATGCTCCTTCATAGATATCCCGATAGCCAGAGCATGGAATCTTTCTTTAGATAATGCGAGCATATCCGTTATCAAGTGTTTCAACAATGGCTTGAATGTATTGGACTCACTCAATGGCGTCAGCCATTTGAAGGAATGATAATAGTATGCTGCGCTGAGTCCCGTCTTATGCCTGTTTCCAATTCCTTGAATTTTCATGGACAAAAAGTTCTTGATACGGTATTATTAGAGGGTAATGGAAAAGAGTGATTATGCATGTTATTAAAAGATAGAATCTCTGATTTTATGAAGGATAGCGGTCTGGATGCAGTTTTCGTTCAAAAAAATGAAAACTGTTATTATATTTCCAGATTTACGGGATCAGACAGCTTTTTATTTCTGACTAAAGATGCCGATTATCTTCTTACTGACAGCAGATATACAGAACAAGCAAAACAGGAAGCGGTTGGATTTGAAGTTATAAATCATGCAGGGAAATTACCGAGTGTTATTGCTGAGCTCGCTCAGAAGCACAAGGTCAAGCGTATAGGCGTTGAATCTCCGTTTTCATACAGTGCCTATCTGAGCTTTTCTGCTGTGATGGATAATGTAGAATTCAAAGTCTGCGCATTGGACAATATCAGACAGATAAAAACACAGGAAGAACTTAAGTGCATTGCAGAAGCCTGCCGGATTTCGGATGAAGGATTCAAGAAGACGATTCCATATATCAAGCCCGGAGTTACGGAGCGGGAGCTGATGGCTGTTTTGGAAAGTTCCATGCTGCTGGAAGGCTCTGAAGGGAAATCATTTGATACGATTGTTGCTTCTGGCTATAGAGGAGCGTATCCGCACGGTACAGCAACAGATAAAGTGATTGAGTCAGGGGATCTCATTACCTTTGACTTTGGCGCTATATATAAAGGATATCATTCCGACATCACAAGAACCGTTGCCGTTGGAGAAATTTCCGACCAGCAGCAATTCATGTATGATAAAGTGCTGGGATGTGTTGAGTATATAGAAGGCCTGCTTAAGGCAGGCGAGACTGCTTCTGATGTGGATCACTTGGCCAGAGAATACCTGAAAAAATTCTCTTTGGATAGTTATTTCACTCATGCGCTTGGTCACAGCGTAGGGCTTGAGATTCATGAGGCGCCGGTTCTGGCACCGCGTGACCATTCCGTTTTAATGGTCGGAATGACTGAAACGGTAGAACCCGGAGTTTATATCCCGGGAGTAGGTGGAGTTCGTATCGAAGATACGGTCACAATAGAAAAAGATGGAATTTCAGTTTTAACGAAATTCCCCAAAAAATTTTTAAGGGTTTAGTAGGAGGAAAAGTAAATGATTTCTAGTAATGATCTTCGTCCAGGCATAACAGTAGAACTTGACGGAATGGTTTGGCAGTGTGTGGAATTCCAGCATGTAAAACCAGGCAAGGGTGCTGCATTCGTTCGTGCCAAATTGAAAAATCTGCAGACAGGATCTGTTGTTGAACGTAAATTTAATGCCGGCATCAAACTGCAGAATGCTCAGGTAGAACGCAAGCCGATGCAGTATTTATATGAAGCTGACGGTTCCTACTGCTTCATGGATACCGAAACATATGAACAGATTATGCTGAACAAAGATCAGCTGGGCGACAAGATCAACTTCCTTAAAGAAGAAATGGAATGCACTGTCATGTTCTTCAACGGCAGCATCATCGGCGTCGATATTCCGAACTCTGTTGAACTCAAGGTCGTTGAAACAGAACCAGGCATCCGCGGCGATACAGCAACCGGCGGTTCCAAGCCGGCAAAAATGGAAACAGGATATATTGTTTCTGTACCGCTCTTTATCAACGAAGGTGAAATGCTCCGTATTGATACACGTACAGGCGCATATATCGAACGTGTAAAGTGAGTTGTTTAGACTAACATGGAAACTGCAGAGATAAAGAATTCGTTAGGCACGATTAGAATTTCAGATCAGGTCATCGCCAGTATTGCACAGGCGGCTACGCTGCATGTTAAGGGAATTTATGCGATGGATGATCGTTTTTCTCATGCAATTTCATCTGTCATCAATGATGAAGAAACTCGTGGAATTCGTGTTTCCATTGATAATAAGAGTATAGTGGTTGATTTATACGTTGCTGTTTATCATGGAGACCGGATTCCTGCTATTGCTCTTAATCTTCAAGAAATTGTTAAGGAAGAAATATTGGATTCTGCCGGGATTAGAGTAACTGCGGTCAACGTTAACGTTCAAAAGGTTGTGTTTGATAAGGAGCGATAAAATGTCAGAAGAAGATTCTGTTTCTATTGTTCCTGAAGAAGAGGTTTATAGAAGAATCGAAGAGAAAGTACTTTCATTTCCTGAAGTTGCCGCTTTCACTGCTGAGGGATTTTCCTATTTGATGCAGGGAATCGGCCAGGCCTTCGGTCTTAAAGGCCATAAGGGCTTGTTGATCCGGAGAAATGGCAAAAAGGGAATAGAAGTTGCTATCTCCTTATCTCTGCATTCAGGCTGTAAAGTCAATCAAACCGCTCAACGTATACAGGCTGCTGTGAAAGATGTCTTAGCCTCCTGCACGGAGGAAATGATTTATGGAATTGATATTACTATCACTGAAATAGTTGATTGAAAGAGGTTGCAATGGGCAATAAAGATGCAATAGAGTATGCTTTGAAAGTTTTGTATTCTAAAGAACTGAATCCCGAAAGTGAAAATATCAGTGGTGAAACTTCTGATTTATCCGAAGCTGATATGGAGTACGCTTTAGCAGTGGTCGAAGAATACCAGAGTCATTCTGAATTGATTGATCACATGATTGAAAGCCATCTCATCAATTGGTCAATGAAGCAGTTAAATGTAGTCGATAAGAATATTCTTAGAACGGCAATTGCTGAATACCTTAAAGTCGGCGCACCGGATAAACGGAACATGATTATCAATCAGGCTGTTGAACTTGCCAAGATCTATGGTGGTGAAAATTCTTACCGTTTCATTAACGGCTTGCTGGATCAGGCATTGAAGGAGAAATAATGAGTAAGTTTCTTGGTATTGACACAAGTTGTTATACTACCTCGCTTGCTGTTTATGATTCAGAAAAAGGCTTGATTTGTGAAGAGAGAATTATCCTTAAAGTTAAGATGGGAGGCCGTAGACTGTCTCAGTCCAATATGGTCTATCAGCATGTTAGAAATTTACCGGTATTGATGCAGAGAATATCTCCATCCTTAGGAGATGTATCTGCCATCGGAGTTTCTTCATTCCCAAGGAGGCGGGCAGATTCATTTATGCCCGCTTTTCTTGTTGGAAAAGGATTGGCAGAATCACTATCCGCGGCAGTTCATATCCCGATGTATCAATTCAGTCATCAAGAAAATCATGCTCTTTCTGCAATCAGGGAGGCACCCGAGTTATGGGGAAAAGATTTTTATTTGATGCATCTTTCTGGTGGTACTCAGGATGTACTGCGTTGTGCCTGGAAACAAAACAAGATTGAAATACAAGAGCTTATCACGACAAGAGATATTACCGCCGGGCAGCTGATCGACCGGATCGGAGTTGCTCTGGGGCTGCCGTTTCCCGCGGGGAAGCATTTGGAAATACTTGCCATGGAAGGAAAAGACAAGAATTATGTTTTGCCTATGACTAAAATTCTGAATGCTTTTAGTTTTTCGGGTCAGGAAAATCAATGCCTGCATGATATTGAGGGTAATCAATATAATAAGGCGGATATAGCAAAAGGGCTTTTATGTCATATTGGTGATTCTTTGGAAAAAGAACTCCTGAATTATCCTTTTGAAAAGGGGACCCCTTTCGTATCTATTGGCGGTGTCATGTCAAATCTCTATTTAAAAGGCCTGGTTAATGATATTTGCAGAGAAAAAATGTTAAAACCCTATTTTGCATCGCTCAAGTACAGCAGTGATAATGCTTCAGGCAACGCGTTCGGCGCATTTATGAATTATTCTTCCCAATATTGATCATCAGATGGTTTAATATTGTAGGCCATTTGAACTAAATGACACCTGTCTATAATAGATGCTGTTTTTCTGATTTGTTTAAATTTGATTATAAAATATGGGGTATGGCAAAGGGGGATTTAAATGATTGGCAGCTTATTAAACGAAAAGAAAGCGGACATTGACAAGGAGCTGGCGAATCTGCTTGCTGATAATGGTTCAGAATTGTATAAGTCCATGAATTACAGTCTCCTTGCAGGAGGAAAGCGCTTAAGGCCTGCTTTGTTCCTGATGCTTCTAGAAATATTCGGCTTAGAGGCAAGGTCCTATATGAAGGTTGCCTGTGCTATAGAATGTATCCATACATATTCCCTTATCCATGATGACCTTCCTGCCATGGATAATGATGATTATCGCAGGGGAAAACTGACAAATCATAAAATTTTTGGTCCGGGTATGGCAACTATGGCAGGTGACGGTCTTCTGACATATGCTTTTGAATTGATATCCAATCAGGAAAATATTTCTCCTGATACGAGATGCCATCTGATCTCAATTTTAGCAAAAGCTGCAGGTCCGGACGGAATGGTCGGTGGGCAGGCGCTTGATATCATTTCTGAAGGCCACTCCAGCAGTCTTCCCGAATTAAGGAAGATGGATTCATTAAAGACAGGATGCCTGATCTGTGCACCTATCGACATGGCAGCCTTAATTGCAAAATGCGATGAAGAGATGCAAAAATCCTTGCATGAGTTCGCAGTTCATTTAGGCCTGCTCTTTCAGATTACAGATGACCTTCTGGATGTACATGGAAGTTTAAAGGAAATGGGCAAGCTGCCAGGGCAGGATGAAAAGAGCTTAAAGTCTACATATGTTACAATTCTGGGAGAAGGAAAAGCCCAGGAATTGGCAAATGCTGAAAATAGAAGGGCCAAGGCTGCCATATCAAAACTGGGATCGTCGTTTGAGCGGTTAAACGATCTTGCGGATTATGTTTTAGCCAGAGCGAATTAATTAGAAACGGGAGGAGCAGCAGTGGCGAATCCAAAGGTAAAAAAAGAGAGACTGGATGTTCTCTTAGTGGAGCAGGGCTTCTTTAACAGCCGGGAAAATGCAAAACGGCATATTATGGAAGGCATAATTTTGGTCAATAATGTGCCTGTTGATAAAGCGGGGACAAAAGTTCCTTCGGATGCTGAAATCAGGATAAAAGGGCATATAATGCCATATGTGGGCAGAGGCGGATACAAACTCGAGAAAGCACTGAAATTCTTCAAAATTGACCTGAATGGCAAAGTTGTGGCTGATATCGGAGCCTCTACGGGAGGCTTTACTGACTGCGCCTTGCAAAATGGCGCGGTAAAGGTATATGCTATTGATGTTGGAACCAATCAGCTCGACTGGAAACTTCGAACAGATCAGAGAGTCATTAATATGGAGAAAACAAATATTAAACTTGTGACCCTGGAAACGTTAGGGGAACCCGTTGATTTTGTATGTACAGATATTTCTTTCATATCAGTGACAAAGATTATTCCAGCTGTTAAATCCATTCTGAAACCTGACGGATCCATTGCTGCTCTTATAAAGCCTCAGTTTGAGGCAGGCCGGGAGAAAGTTGGCAAGGGTGGTATTGTAAGAGATCCCGAAGTCCACAAAGAAGTTATTCGTGACACATTAAAAACATTTGAAGAATCCGGATATTTCTGCTGGGGACTGACTTATTCGCCCATTAAGGGCGGATCGGGGAATATTGAGTTCCTGACGTACCTTCGAAGCAGTATTCCGCAAGTTCTTATTAATGATGAAGATATTAATGCTGTTGTGGAAGAAGCACATAATAATCTTTTAAAGGGGCAAGTATGATATTTGGCATTTTTCCGAATCTTGAAAAAGAAGGAATCAATCTGGTTCTTCAGCGATTGATTTCTATATTAGATGATTTAGGGACTCCATATAAATTTTTGGTTTCGATGAAACAAAAAATAGAAAACTTAGGCCTTGACCTTGGCGAGTCCTATGTATCTATTGAAGAGCTTGCGCATGCGGACTGCATTCTCTCTGTCGGTGGTGACGGATCTTTTCTTGGCGCCGCAAGAACTTTTTCTGATTATGATACTTTGATAGCAGGCATCCACCTGGGAGATCTGGGCTTCTTAAACAGCATCACTACCGATGATATGAAGGAAAGGATTAAACTTATTTTTGAAGGAGAGTACCTGAAGGAATCCAGACTTTTCCTGCATTCTGAAATAGAGCATGCAAATGGAGAGAAAGAGATACTGCCAGACGTTTTAAACGATGTTGTTATCGGCCATAATAAAATAGGACAGCTGGTCAGGGTACAGCTTTCAATTAATGATCATTTCATTCAGGAATACGCATCCGATGGATTGATTGTATCTTCGCCGACTGGTACGACCGGTTATTCATTGTCCTGCGGGGGACCGGTGCTGGGACCTTCGGATACCAGAATGACAGTAGTACCGATCTGTGCACATACTTTGCAAAGATATTCCATGGTCTTGAATGATACCGATATAGTAAAAATTACGGTTCCTGAAAGAGAAAATACGCTCCAGCTTTCACTTGATGGTACTATGTCATTTGATTTCCTGCATTCTGATATACTTCGTGTCCGCGGAATTTCCAAGCCTATCCGTTTTGTCAGATTTGAAGGGCAGGAATTTTTCAGCAGTATTACGAAAAAACTCATACGGAAAATGTGCAATTGAAAATTTGTCTTTGAAATTTGTCTTTGAAATGAAAAAGTCTTTGACTTTCATGAAGACAGAAGGTATAATAGTAAAGTCATTGTACTAGGTGCCATGACGCAACCGCACGAGAAGGGTATTAAAATGCTGCAGGACAGCTACCTGAATCGGCGAGTATAGTAGAGGGAGGTGCACATATGTACGCAATTATCAAAACAGGTGGAAAACAGTATCAGGTTGAAGAAGGAAAAGTAATCAGTGTTGAAAAACTGATCGCTGAACAGGGCGACGAAGTAACATTTGATGACGTTCTTCTGGTATCCGGTGAAGACGTAAAGATTGGCAAGCCAAACGTTGAAGGTGCTAAGGTTGTTGGCGTTGTTCTTGAACAGGGCAAAGAAGCAAAGATCCGCATTTTCAAGTATAAAGCTAAATCCAACTATCGTCGTCGTCAGGGTCATCGTCAGCCATTTACAAAAGTTCAGATTAAGAAAATCGAGGGCTAATTGGTTACAGCAAGGATGTATTTGGACACAGATGGGTTCTATCACAAGTTTGATGTATCAGGCCATGCCGATGGATATACAGACGATAGTGAATACGATCTTGTCTGCGCAGCTATCTCATCTATAACACTGACAATTGCATCTGGACTTCAAGATGTACTTCATAAAGAGGGAAGTTTTCATTCAGAGAGCGGGTTCTTAAATGTATCCCTCGTTTCATACAGGGATAATGAGACGCAGGCACTGATGAAGACTTTGCAGCATGGTTTGGAAATCATTCAAACTATGTATCCCGACAAACTAAAACTGGAAAGTAAAGAGGGGTGAATTCTATGTTATTATTTGATCTTCAGTTATTCGCTCATAAAAAAGGTGTATCCAGCACAAAGAACGGCCGCGATTCCAACGCACAGCGTCTGGGAACAAAGATGCATGCTGGTCAGATTGCTAAACCAGGCAATATCATCGTAAGACAGAGAGGCACACATCTGCATCCGGGTCTGAATGTTAAGATCGGCAAGGATGATACTCTGTTTGCAGTTGCAGAAGGCAGAGTTGCATTCGAACGTCTTGGCAGAGACAAGAGACAGGTAAGTGTTTATCCTGTAGGTGAATAAAATCTGGAATGATATTTCATTCCTAAATAAAAAGGATTTCTGATATTTTATCAGGAATCCTTTTTTGTGCATATGAAATTTATTCAGTCTATAGGACTGGATAACGATCTGATCTGCCTTAGCCAGATTACTATAGGAGTCACTTAAATAATTGAAATAGGATATTGACGCTTTTTGATTTTTATACTACGATAGTTTCAATCAATGTTATAAGACTATCCCCAAAAGGCATTAAATGCTTGTGCATAAGTCAATGGGTTATCTGAAGGAGGGAATCTTAATGATTCATGTATTGGTAAATGGAGCAAGTGGCAGAATGGGAAGCGAAGTCGTTCGTTCTATTCTGGGCGAAGATGACCTTGATGTATGCGGTGCAGTTGATCCAGGCACAGCAGGACATGATTTAGGCGAAATTGTTGGTACGGGAGCAAACGGAATTACAATTGTTTCCTCGCTTCAAGAGGCATTTGCAGTTAATAAACCGGATGTTGTAGTCGATTTTACCAGCCCTAAGGTTATATTTGATAACGCAAAGTTTGTGCTGGAAAATGGTGTCAATATCATTATCGGGACTACAGGCCTGACCGCTGAACAGAGGGACATCCTTTCTGATATTGCTGACAGGCATCATGCAAATGGTCTGGTCGCTCCTAATTTTTCCTTAGGGGCAGTTCTGCTGATGAAATTATCTGCAGAAGTGGCAAAATATATGCCCAACGTGGAAATCATTGAACTGCATCATAATAAAAAATATGATGCGCCATCAGGGACGGCAAAACTGACTGCAGAAAAAATTGCAGATGCAAGGGTTGAAGAACCTGAAGAAGATTTAACGAAGGAAAGCCTGCCCGGAGCAAGAGGCGGCAAGTATAAAGGTGTTACGATTCATTCTGTCCGCCTTCCGGGATATGTTGCTCATCAGGAGGTTCTTTTTGGAGGATATGGGGAACTTCTGACCTTGAGACACGATTCATTAGACAGAAAGTCTTTTATGCCTGGAGTTATGATGGCTTGCAGAAAGGTCATGACTACAGATGGTTTTGTTTACGGGCTTGAAAATTATTTAGAATAATGAGGTGCATTTTATGAATCGCTATCCAAGAATCGCAGTCTTAGGAGCCACTGGTGCTGTCGGACAGGAATTTATCCGTCTTTTTGAAGAAAGAAATTTCAAATTCAGCTCTCTAAAATTATTGGCATCGGCACGTTCTGCAGGGAAAAAGATTTCTGTCTGTGGTAAAGAGTACGTTGTGGAAGAAGCAAAGCCGGAGTCTTTTGAAGATGTTGACATTGCACTTTTTGCCGGGGGAAACATCAGCAAGGTTTTGGCACCTGAAGCTGTAAAAAGAGGTGCAGTGGTTATCGATAATTCTTCCTCATTCAGAATGGATCCCGAAGTTCCTCTGGTAATTCCGGAAATAAACCCGGAAGACATACTTTGGAATAAGGGAATCATAGCAAACCCGAACTGCTCAACGATTATCATGCTTATGGCACTGAAACCGATTCACGACCTGTCCCGCATTAAGCGCATTGTTGTCAGCACATACCAGGCAGTTTCCGGTGCTGGCAAGGAAGGTATAGACGAGTTATATAACGAAACGGCTGCTATTGCTAAAGGAGAACACTATGAACCAACCATTCTTCCTTCTGCCAGCCTTCCAATCCATTATCAGATTGCTTATAACGTAATTCCGCAGATCGATATTTTCCTTGATAATGACTACACCAAGGAAGAGATGAAGTTGGTCAATGAGACACATAAAATTCTTCATGACGATTCTATCGGAATTACTCCTACTGCCGTCCGGGTACCAGTTGTAAGAAGCCATGCAGAATCAATTTATATTGAGACAGAAGATGTTTTATCTGTCGATGCTGTTAAGGAAGCAATCAAGAACTTCCCTGGCGCGGAACTGGTCGATGATGTCGAGAACATGAAATATCCGATGCCGCTTGATACCTCTGATAAAACAGATGTAGCTGTCGGCCGTATCAGAAAAGACCTTGTATCACCAAATGGCATAAACTTATGGGTATCTGGCGATCAGATCCGTAAGGGTGCTGCATTAAATACTCTTCAGATTGCTGAATATATGATTGAACATGATATTATTAAATAAAATTGCTTTAAGTGTGTCTTTTGACTAAAAGGATATTAAAACTAAGGAGTAAAAAATGGCTAATGCAAAATTTGGGCGTGTTATAACTGCAATGATCACACCATTTACCGCTGATGGTGAAGTCGATTATGAAGGTGCCGTGACACTTGCAAAACACTTGGTAGAACATGGCTCCGAAGGAATTCTGGTTGGTGGTACCACCGGTGAAGGGGCTACCATGACTGCCGATGAAAAGCTTAAACTGTACGCTGCAGTTGTCAATGCAGTAGGCCGCAATGCTTCCGGCAAAAAGGTTCCTGTCATGGGCAATCTTGGCGGAATCAGCACTACGGAATCCATCGCTTTTGCAAAGAAGGCTGTAGAAACAGGTATCGACAGCGGCCTTGTCATTGTTCCGTTCTATGTAAAACCCAATCAGCAGGGAATGTATGAACATTTTGCTGCTATTGCCAAATCTGTTGATCTTCCGATTATCATTTATAATGTTCCCGGACGCACCGGTGTATCCATCCTTCCTGAAACAATCAAGAGAATTGTTGATGAATGCCCGAATGTTGTTGGTATTAAAGATGCAGCCGGCAACTGGGATCAGGTTACAAAGGAAAAGACACTGCTTCCGGATGATTTCATGATTTACAGCGGGGATGATTCCTTTACGCTTCCCATTCTTGCTGGAGGCGGGGTAGGCGTTATTTCCGTGGCAAGCCATGTTATTGGGGACGACCTCCTTGCGATGGTTAAAGCTTTTGAAGAAGGACGTTTACAGGATGCACTGCAGCTTCATATTAAGATGTATCCGATTATGAAAGGAATGTTCTTTATCGCTAGTCCGATTCCGGTAAAAACTGCAGTTAATCTCATCGGACTTCCTGGCGGACATTTCAGACTTCCGATTGCAGAACCATCTGACAGTGAACGTGAACATGTCAGAGAAATGCTCAACGATTATGGAATCTCCTGCTGAGTAAATTGAAATAAAAGAGGCTGTGGCAAAATGATTACACATTTTGCCACAGCCTCTTTTATTTTTAGAATTTAATCTTGAGAAGACGGATGGAGTAAAGGACACAGATGATTGTTACACCGGTATCTGCAAATACCGCAAACCACATATTTGCATATCCCAGAAGGCCCATTACAAGTACAAGCACTTTAACCAGAATAGCAAAGGTAATATTTTCTTTTGCTGTACGCAGTACTTTTCTGGCAATCTTGACTGATTTTGGAATCGCTTCTACAGACGAATTAAGGAACACGAGATCGGCAGCTTCTATTGCAGAATCAGAACCACTGCCCATAGCCGCACCTACATCGGATCCTGCAAGGACCGGGGCATCATTGATCCCGTCACCGACATATAAAACCGGCCCGAATTTTGCACGAAGCGTTTTCATGATTTCGAATTTATCAGTCGGTTTGAGCTGTGCATATACTTCAGAAATTCCTGCCTTATCTGCCATAAACTGGGAGGCTTCCTTGTTGTCGCCAGTCAGCATGACCGGGGTAATTCCTAAGTCCTTAAGTTCCCTGATGCCTTCTTTTGCATCTTCTTTTAGCTCATCAGATACAACGATCCTGCCTAAGAACTTATTGTTCTTTGCAATAAAGATTTCCGGCCCTGCGGTTTCTAAAGTACTAAATTTTGACGGAATATCAATTCCGGATGTTTCCAGTAAAAGATGATTCCCGACATAGACTTTATCACCTTTGATAGATGCGATGATTCCCGATCCGCTGATTTCCTGTATGGAATCAACCTGATCAAGCGGGTTTTCGTCTAGATCGGTTGCAGTTACGATGGAGCGGGCTATCGGGTGTGTAGAATATGATTCTGCACTTGCAGCTAATGACAGCAATTCATTTCTGGAAATATCAGGTACAGTTAATACTTTTCTGACTTTAAAGGATCCTTCTGTTACTGTGCCTGTTTTGTCCAGTGCAGCAACTTTGGCTGTAGAAAGGCTTTCGATACTCGTGCCGCCTTTAAAAAGGATGCCTTCTCTTGAAGCAGCACCTATTCCTGAGAAGAAGGAAAGTGGAATGGATATTACAATCGCGCACGGGCAGCTGATAACAAGGAATGTCAGGGCTGTATAAATGTACGGGTACCAGGGATGATTGAATAATAACGGGAAAACAACCGCTGTTATTAATGCAATGACAACGACGATAGGGGTGTAAACCTTGGAGAACCTGGTTATGAATTTATCCAGTTTAGGCTTATTGGCGACTGCATTTTCAACGGAATTCAGGATCTTGCTTACCATGGATTCTGACAGTATCTTTTCTACTTTCAAAACGACGGTTTCAGTCATGTTTATGCAGCCTGAATCCAATGAATCTCCCACATGAACCGTGACTGGAACAGATTCCCCGGTAATGGCAGACGTATCAATCTGGGAGTCTCCCTTGACTACGATGCCGTCGAGCGGTATACGGTCGCCCGGGCGGATCAGGAGATAATCTCCGACTTTGGCATCCTCAGCAGGAATCTCCGTTACATTATTCTCAGAAGAAATCAAGTTTACCATCTGCGGTCTTAAATCGACTGCTTCCATAATCTGTTCACGGCTTTGATCGGTAGCAAGATCCATGAAGTATTCGCCAATGCGGTAGAAGAACATAACACCTACTGCTTCAGGGAACTCATGAATGGCGAAGGCGCCCAAAGTTGCTATCGACATCAAAAATGTTTCATCGAAAAATTCTCCGTGCATGATATTTTTTACCGCATTAAGCAGTACTTCACCGCCAAGAATGATGTAAGAAATAACAAACAGAATGTCAATGATTCCCTGAGGTACAGGAAGATTGATCAGGTTGTAATTCAGGATCATGCCTGCTCCGAAAATGATTCCGCCTATTCCAAGCTGTACTTTATCCTGCTTGATCCAGTCAAGGATTCCATGGGAACTATTCTCCTCAAGCTTGGCATGCGGCTTTTGAATCACTGTAGGAGATTCGATTTCGTTGCATTTTTCTGTTAATTCAGGAATCAGGGAGTCCGGATCTTCCGCTGTCAATTTAAGCGTCTTGGTTGCGTAAGAGATAGAAGCCGAAATAACATCAGGCTGTTTATTGATTAATTTCTCCAATTTGAGAGCACATGCAGCACAATCTAATGTGGGCATTTCGTACGTCTTGGTCTTATAAGATGTTTTACCAGGATTTGAGTGTCTCATGATTTTAATATTTTCATCTACACTTGCACATACTTTCTCTAACTGCGGGTAAATGATATCTTCAGGTGCCTTTGCAATCAGGTAGAGATCCTTATCTCTAAAACAAACGGCTGCATAAAGGATCAAGGGAAGCTGCCGTATTTTCCCTTCGATAATGGCTGCACATTCCATACAATCCAATCCATTCAAGTGGTATTCCAGCTTGGAAAGATTCTTGTCTAAAAGATCGCAATGACATTGATCCAGCTCTTTGCCGCAGTAATCGCACTCTTCATTTGTCATAGAAGAGATGCCTTTGGGATTATGGGCATCCGCTGGCAGGCTGCTGTTATGGAAATGTCCAAAAATACGCCTCTCATCTTTTACTATATCTGAAGAGCTTCTTTTAACGCTTTCCGCATCCTCAATGTAAGGGCGCATTTCTTCAGCAGAGTGAATATGCATTTTGCCATGCGGCAAATCTTTGGAATCTTTATCAGCATTAGGCAAGTGATTATTTTTTGATGGGAATTCAAGACTATTTTTTTCTTTATTCTCAGTATCGTTCACTTTTGACACCTCCGTATATTTCTTTAAACTCATTCTAGCATTCAACGAATTCAGTTAAAAATTTCTGAGGGAAATACTTTAAAATTTCAAGTTGCCATGCCGGAAATTGGAAATTGCATGTGGTGGGGGAAATAAAAAAGCGCAGGACAAATCCTGCGCTTCCGGGGCTGAAAATATCAGCTTTTATTTAAATTCCTTAGGCTCTGCCATGATTGTCTTATGGTGCGTAAATATGACATGGCCCGGTGTACTGTTAGGCATTCTTTTTACATACTTAATGTATGTATAATCGACAGCTGTTTTGCCTGAGTCTTTTCCCTTGCTGTAGAATGCTGCAATGGAGGCTGTTTTATTGATAGTATCCTCAGGGACTGTTTCTCCATTGGTGACTAGAACAACATGGGATCCAGGCAGATCCTTTACATGGAACCATAAATCGGTTTTTGCCGCCTTATGGAAGGTAAGCGAATCATTCTGTGTGTTGTTGCGGCCAATGAGTACTTTGAAACCATCTATAGTCAGCTGTGTAAAATGATCTTCATTGACTGAAGCTTTCTTCTTGGAGAGTTCCTTATGCAGATTCCTTTTGCCCGAGAATATATTCAATTCCTTCTGAACAGATAAAATATCATCCTTCGTTTTAGCTTCTTCCAGGAAGTATTTCAATTCCTGGAGGTATTCCAATCGCTTTTCACATTCACTTACTTTTTCCATACCTATCTTGAATCTTGTTTTCATTTTAGCGTATTTCTTGAAATAGATCTGGCTGTTCTGATTGATTGACAGCTGCGGGTCGAGAGGGATGTCTACATCAGAAACAGGATCGCTAAAAAGATTCGGCACGGTCAGAGATTTTCTGCCATTTACTTTTTCATTGGAATGAATAGACAGCAGGTTTCCCCATAATTTATACGTTTCGGTAAGATTGGTTTCCTCTAATTCAGAAGAAATTTTCTCTTTTTTACGTGTTTCTTTCTTTATCAGTGAATTCAGGAGTTTTCTGCATTCCTGTGAGGTGGAAGCAATCGTACTGTTGCTTTCCAGCATATAAGATTCCATCCACAATACAATATCTTTATCCTCATGAGGCCCGTTCAAAGATGTGAGAAGAATGGGGGATACAAGAGGCTTTCCATTCACACGATATACATGCAGGGTGTCCGATTCTTTCAGTTCTGAAATAATCGAAATCAGCTCACATGCCAATTTTCTTATATCCTCTTCGCTCAAACTGGAAGTCAATGTTGATTCTGTCAGCCCTGAACGGTAAAGCAGTTCATCAAGAAGCGGCCTTGAAAAGCCATTGAATGATGAAAAGATCCATTCTTTCAGAGAAACGGCAGTATTTTGTGAATATGTCAGAATATTGATTAATTCTGTTTCAGAAAAATCCATGAAATTTAATCTGTTTGAATTTTCTGGCGGAGTATATTTTTCCCCTGGAATGATCCGGCGGTTTAATTTTTTCCCTTTTGAACAGGCATCGATCAGAATATCATTTTCAGACAAGATTAGATTTGGCGTTGATGGAATTAATTCAAGATACAACGTCCTTGTAATAATTTCTCCGGCTGTTTCAATCCGATCTGCCGATATGGCAACCAGCCTGTCCATATCCAGCTGCCGGATGGATGAAATTCTGGCGCCCTCAAGATACTTTCTAAGGGTCATGCAGAATGTTTGTGATGCGATGTACTGCGGGTGCCGATTCTTAGATGAAATATAAAATATAGGCGGGGTATGAAGATTAATGATCAAATGCAGGGGAGAACTATTTGGACGAAATAGTTCCAGGTCGAATATTTTCTGATCTATCTGATGAATCTGACGTATTTGTGAGGAAATTAAAAGTTTATTCAATTCTTTCACATATAGATAAAGAGTACTACTATCGATTTGCATAATTTTCCTCCTCTATGTCAATCGTAATGAGTCGTTAGAACAAGTATATCATGGATGGAGAACTGGCATTGAAATTCATCAGTCATCCATAATTTCTTGTATGTTAATATCCAATTTTCGAGAAATTCTCCCAGGCATCTTCAAAACAGGCCAAAATAAGAGAAATATCGAGTTATCAGTCAATCAACAGGGATTTTAACCTTGATAATATTTCGCTGATAATGGTACAATTTTAAATGAGCACCAAAACTGGTTGAAAATATTTCAAGAATATCCAGTTACTATATATTTGGAGGGCACACTATGCATTTTACCAAATGGCAGGCTTGTGGAAACGATTTTGTGTTTATCAACGCTGCTGAAAATCCTGATATAAAATCGATTTCTGATCAGGCCAAATTGATATGTGACCGTCATTACGGAGTTGGTGCTGATGGTGTTATTTTTATTCTACCTTCAGAAGCCGCTGATTTAAAGATGCGCATATTTAACAGCGATGGTTCGGAAGCAGAAATGTGCGGAAATGGCATACGGGCATTTGCAAAATGGGCTTTCGAACTGGGCTTGGTCAATGAAAAGAAAATATCTGTAGAAACCGGAGCAGGTATCTTATACCCTGAATTATTAGATGATGGAAATGTCCGCGTTGATATGGGCGTACCGCACTTATCAGCGAAGGAAATTCCTGTTCTCGGTTTTGGGGATGGGACTGTTGTAGATAAGCCGTTGATTAATGGCGGGACAGGCAAACATTATCAGGTTAGCTGCGTATCTATGGGCAATCCGCACTGTGTTATCTTTGTTGATGATGTAAATGCGATTGACCTTCCTGGAGAAGGTCATCAATTAGAGATTGATGCACATTTTCCAAATAAAACCAATGTGGAATTCGCTCAAAAACTTTCCGGGAATCACTTCAGAATGCGGGTTTGGGAAAGAGGCACCGGGATTACCCTGGCATGCGGAACGGGGACTTGTGCAGCTGTCGTAGCAGCTATTTTGAATGGTTTTGCCGATAAGAGCGCCGACGTAGATCTTGATGGAGGCAGTCTCCACATTGACTGGGCAGGCAGCAGCAAGGATCATGTGTATATGACGGGACCGGCAGTCAAAGTATTTGAAGGGGATATCAGCCTTTAATACGGGCTGTTTAGTGGAGCATAGGAGGAAGATTGTATTATGAGAAGTATGACCGGCTTTGGCACAGGTACTGCTAAAAGTGATAATCTTCTAATTGTTACGGAAATAAAGTCTGTAAACAGCCGTTTTCTTGAAATTAATTTCAGAAGCGATTATTCGAATCAAAATAATCTGGAGAACATCTCACGACAAGTTATCAAAGAGAATGCTTCACGTGGCAAGTTTAATGTCTATGTTTCCATTAAGGAAATTGAAACCCCTGATGGAAATTTGATTCATGTGGATGAGGATGCCCTTGGAAATTATATCAAGGTGTTATCGAAAGTTGCGCACAATAAAAAGCTGTTGAAGAGACCTCTTGATTTATCTGATGTCTTGCTGTTTAAGGATGAGTGGCTTAAAGCGGAGAAAAAGGAAATTTCAGATGATGAAGTTTCTTCCCTTTTCAAAGAATCTATAGCAAAAGCTGTCCAGGAACTGGTCAGTATGAGAGAAACAGAAGGATGCAACCTGAAGGAAGATCTGACGTCAAGGATCGACTGGCTGCGCGGGAAGCATGATTATCTGGTGGCAAGACAAAACGATGTCATTAAGAGTTATGAAACCCGCTTAAGGAGCAGGATAGAGAAAATCTTTGATGACCAGAATAAGGAAATTGATGAAAGACGGATTTTGGAAGAGGTTGCTATCTTCGCTGATAAAACCGATTACACAGAGGAAGTTGTCAGATTCTCCAGCCACTTGGATCAGTTCCAGAAAATACTTAATGAAACTAAGCCTGTTGGCAAAAAGCTTGACTTTCTCCTGCAGGAAATTAACCGGGAAGTCAATACGATGGGTTCAAAAACGAATGACAATGATATCATTGACTGTGTTATAATGATTAAGACAGAATTGGAAAAAATTCGAGAACAAGTACAAAATATTGAATAGGAGAGTTAAAAGTGAGTTTTTCTTTAATTAATATTGGATTTGGTAATATGGCAGCAGCTGCACGTGTAATGGCAATCATCAGCCCTGAATCTGCTCCGGTCAAAAGAATGATTCAGGATTCAAGAGATAAGGGCGAATTAATAGATGCAACCTATGGAAGAAAAACACGTGCTGTTTTAATTATGGACAGCGGTCAGATTATTTTATCAGCTGTACAGCCAGAAACGATTTCGCACAGACTTATGAATAAAGATACGGCGATCAGTGAAGGAATGGATGATAATTGATGGACATGTCAGGAAAAACCGATAAGGGTATATTGCTTGTGGTTTCAGGTCCCAGCGGTGCAGGGAAGGGGACCATCTGCAGTGCAATTCGTGAGTTGTATCCAGATTTGCATTACTCTGTATCAATGACTACCAGGGAGCCCAGAAAATGTGAAGTCGAGGGAGAAAGTTATTTCTTCAGAACCAAGGAACAGTTTGAACAACTGATCAAAGAAGACGCCTTTTTGGAGTATGCAAAAGTGTATGATAATTACTATGGTACTCCCAAAAAGTATGTTTTGGATTTAATCGATAAAGGACAGTCTGTACTTCTTGAAATTGATATCCAGGGCGCGATGCAGGTAAAAAAGCGTTATCCTACCGGAGTATTTATCTATATTGTTCCACCTTCGCTGAATGTTTTATCAGGACGTCTCCATAACAGAGGAACAGATTCTGAAGAAGTGATTCAAAAGCGTCTGGCTCAAATAACAAGCGAGCTTGCAATGGCTCATCAGTATGATTATATTGTTGTTAATGATATTTTAGAGGACGCAGTTCATAAGACATCTGCTATTCTGGAGGCAGAGAAATGCAAACTCAGCCATAATGAGGGGCAGATTGAAACAATTTTCAAACAATATATCAATAAGGAGGTACCTTTAAAATGATGTGTTATCCTTCAATCGACAGTCTTATTAAGAAAGTAGATTCCAAATATACATTGGTAACTCTGGCGGCTCAGAGAGCCAGAGAACTTACCGACGGACAGCCTGCATTGATTCCAAATGCAGCTGATAAAAAAACTGTTACGATAGCATTGGAAGAAATCTACAATTCAAAGATTACCTATTCATTCGGGAAATAATACAAGCAGGGTGGTAACACTTCTATTCCTGAATTTTGACGGAAGGGCTAATAATGTTTAAAGATAAGCACATAGTTGTTGGTGTTTGCGGCGGCATAGCTGCCTATAAAACAGCAGGGCTTGTAAGTCAGCTCAGACAGAATGGAGCTGATGTTCATTGTATTTTGACAGAACATGCAGCTAAGCTGGTTACTCCGATTACCTTTGGAGAACTTTCCGGCAATGATGTTACTGTTGATATGTTCGCAAATATTAATAAATGGGATGTTGAGCACATTGCTCTTGCCCGTCTTGCAGATGTATTTGTGATTGCGCCTGCAACGGCTGATATCATTGGAAAAGTAGCCAATGGGATCGCTGATGACATGCTGTCTACTACGATTATGGCAACGAAGGCAAAAGTAGTATTTGTTCCTTCAATGAATACTAATATGTATGAGAATCCCATTGTCCAGGCTAATATACGCAAACTGGAATCTTTAGGATATATTTTCGTTGAACCGGAATCCGGCCATTTGGCATGCAATGTTACGGGTAAAGGCCGTTTCCCGCAGCTGAATGTGATCATGGAGCACATTTACAAGGCACTCTACAGCAAGCATTTGCTGAAGGGGAAGAAAATTGTGGTTTCTGCCGGCGGAACTCAGGAAGATATCGATCCCGTCCGGTACATAAGCAACCGCTCAAGCGGTAAAATGGGATATTCCATTGCCAGAGCTGCCGCACTGGAAGATGCAGATGTTACTCTTGTAAGTTGTACACATGCGCTTCCTGAACCAGTCGGTGTTCATATGATTTACGTTCATGATGCCAGGGAACTGGAAAAGGCAGTTAATGCTCAGTATGACGATTGTGATGCACTTGTCATGGCTGCAGCTGTATCTGATTATCGTCCAGCCGTGCGGGCCGAAAATAAAATAAAGAAAGAACAGCATGATCATCTCAATATAGAACTCACAGAGAACCCGGATATACTCTACGGATTAGGCCAGAAAAAGACACACCAGTTCCTGGTAGGGTTTGCGGCTGAAACCAGGGATGTCATCGAATACGGTAAAGCTAAATTAGCAAAGAAAAACCTGAATCTCCTTGTGGCGAATGATGTTGCACAGCAAGGCGCAGGATTCAATGTTTCAACCAATATAGCAGCTCTTATCTATAAAGATGGTCATATTGAGCAATATCCGAAAATGACCAAAGATGATTTGGGACATATTATTATCGAGAAAATTGCCGAAGGCATAAATTGACAGTTAAAATAAAGAGACTCTCCTTCTAAAAGTGAGGGTCTCTTTTGATTATGTTATCTAATTGTTATTTTTAATCTATTGCTAAATAATGACATTCCCGTTATAATAGAAACATATGAAAATAACTCATCAAGAGCGGTAGAGGGAACTGGCCCGAGGAAGCCGCAGCAACCATTCTTTTTAGAACCGGTGCTAATTCCAACAGCAGCAGCTGACAGATGAGAGGACTATCTCTCCTTCTGCAGGAGAGTTTTTTTATTACCCAATTACCTTTATATTTAATCCTAAGGAGGGATTTTAATTGGCTAAGAAAGTATTATTTACTTCTGAATCTGTAACAGAAGGACATCCTGATAAAATTGCCGATCAGATTTCTGATGCAATTCTTGACGCAATCCTGGAACAGGATCCGAATGGCAGAGTTGCTTGTGAAACGACGGTTACGACTGGACAGGTACATGTCTTTGGTGAAATCACAACAACGGCCTATGTACCGATTCCTAAAATTATAAGAGATACGATTCGTGAAATCGGTTATACAGATGCACATTATGGCTTTGATGCTGATAGTGTCGGCATCAACGTTTCTATTGATGAACAGTCTCCGGATATCGCTATGGGCGTTGATAAATCTCTTGAAGCAAAAGAGTCCAAGGCTGACCAGTATGATATCGGCGCTGGCGATCAGGGAATGATGTTCGGCTATGCTTCCAATGAAACACCGGAATACCTTCCGATGCCTATTGCTCTGGCTCACAGACTTTCCCGCAGACTGGCAGAAGTCAGAAAAAATGGGGAACTCGCTTATCTGAGACCAGATGGCAAGACACAGGTTACTGTTGAATATGAAGACGGCAAGCCTGTACATATTGATACCACTGTAATCTCTGCACAGCATAATCCGGAAATTTCACTTGATCAGATCAAGAAAGATCTCATTGAACATGTAATCAAGGTTGTTATGCCGGCTGATTTTATTGACGACAGCACCAAGTACCTGATCAACCCGACCGGTCGTTTTGTTATCGGCGGACCGCAGGGAGATGCCGGTCTTACGGGCAGAAAGATTATTGTTGATACCTACGGCGGCATGGCTCGTCACGGCGGCGGATGCTTCTCTGGTAAGGATCCGACAAAGGTTGACCGTTCAGCTGCTTATGCGGCACGTTATGTTGCAAAAAATATTGTTGCAGCAGGTATCGCTGACAAATGCGAAATTGAATTGGCATACGCTATTGGCGTAGCTGAACCGGTATCCATTTTTGTTGATACTTTCGGAACCGGAAAGATCAGTGATGAAAGAATCATTGAACTCATCAGGAAGAATTTTGAATTAAGACCTGCCGGAATTATTGATATGCTGGATCTGAGACGTCCGATTTACAAGAAAACAGCAGCTTATGGACATTTTGGCAGAACAGATATTGATCTGACCTGGGAACACACCGATAAGGCGGACGTTCTTAGAAGAGAAGCTGGTTTATAATTCATATCAAGGGTTCTTGAAATATGATAGAATAGTGGTTACTCTTAAAGAGTAACCACTATTTTTTTGAGTCGATTGATCGGAGATAAAATTTTATGAGAACAATCATTGCTGAAGTGATTATCAATCGAGTGAGCAAGCGTTTAAATAAAACGTTTTCTTATATCGTCCCAGAAAAATTTGCATCTGTTAAGGCTGGTACTAGATGTCTGGTTTCCTTTGCAGGCAAGCATGAAGAAGGAATCATTCTATCCATAACCGATGCCGACCCAGATCAGTTTGATTATAAGCTTCAATATATATTGGATGTCATGGACACTGAACCTTGGTTTACTGAGCAGATACTCCTTTTGGCTTATTGGATAGCCGCGTATTATATGTGTCCTCTGATTGAGGCTTTGAGACTTTTCCTGATTGATAAGGTAGGCATTCAAAGGGAATATACATATGAGATTTTGTGGGATAATATTCCGGCGGGCTCAGAATTCTCATCGTTGATAGATCATTCCGTCAAATCACTGCATGAAAAAGATGCTGAGCTTATTTTCGGGGGTCATCTTAAAGAATGTCTTGATCAATCTTATCTGATCAGGAGAGAACTATTATCCAGCGTACATGCAGCACCTGTTGAGCGGTGGATTGAATTCGTCTCGACTCCGAAAGAGAGTGATCTGATTCGCAGCAGCAAACAAAAACTGCTATGGGGGCTTCTTAAAACCGAAAAGGCAATCCCCGTCAGGAATTTAAAAGAACAAGGGATTTCTGATGCGGTCGTCCGTGCATATTGCAATAAAGGCTTTGCAAAAGTAATTTATAAAGCGAAGGATACTTATTCCCTGATAACGGATTCAAATACCAGAGGCAATGAAAAGAATCCAACTGAAGAACAGTTTAATGCAATCAATGAGATTTCCAAGCTTATTGATAAATCTTCTTACGAAGGCGTTTTATTAAAAGGTGTCACCGGGAGTGGGAAAACCGAGGTGTATCTTCAGTGTACGAAACACGCTCTTGAAAAAGGCGGATCGGCCTTGATACTGGTTCCGGAGATTTCATTAACCAATCAGCTCACTTCCTATTTTGCATCTGTGTTTGGCGATGATGTCGTTTTTATGCATAGCAAATTATCAAAAGGAGAGAGATATAACAACCGCCAGAGAATCGTCAACGGAGAAAGCCGTATTATTATTGGATCACGTTCTGCGCTTTTCCTGCCATTTAAAAATCTGAAACTGATTGTTGTTGATGAGGAGTATGACTCTTCCTATAAACAAGGAGAGAGCCCCAGATATAATGGAAGGGACGTAGCCAAGATGATGGCCAAGATCTCTAACTGCCCTATTGTCCTGGGGGCGGCAACGCCATCGATAGCAACTTACTATGCGGCCTTAAGCGGGAAGATCAGGCTGATTGAATTAAAGCACAGGGTATTCAACACTCCCTTGCCCAAAATATTGATTTACGATATGAGAGGAGATTACAGTAACAGCGGAAGATTGATTTCCATGCCGCTTAGGGAGCTGCTTGAAAAGACACTGGAGAATAAAAGAAAAGCGATTCTGTTATTAAATAAAAGAGGATTTGCATCTACGCTGATATGCTCATCATGCGGCTATGTTTTTAAGTGCCCTAATTGTGACGTATCTTTTGTATATCATAAAGAAGAGAACTTATTGAAGTGTCATTACTGCGGCACGACCAGTATTCCTCCGTATAAATGCCCCAAATGCGGAAACAGGAAAATCCGCTATCTAGGCTGGGGGACTGAGTTGATAGAAAAAGAGTTAAAGGAAGATTTTCCGCAGGCCAGATGCCAGCGCTTTGACCTTGACTGTACATCAAGAAAAAATAGTGCACAAAGAATCCTAAATGATTTCAAAAATGATAAAATAGATATATTATTTGGGACGCAGATGGTCGCAAAGGGACATGATATTCCAAATGTCAATACTGTTGGAATCTTATCTGCGGACAGCATCCTGAATATGCCGACCTATCTGGCAGCCGAACAGACATTTAATCTGATTACCCAGTGTGCAGGCAGAGCCGGCCGGGGAAAAGAACGCGGAGAAGTTATCCTGCAAACCTATAATCCTGAACATTATGTGATTGAAACAGCCGCCAGGCAGGATTATGAGAAATTTTATGAGCAGGAAGTAGAATTCCGTAAAATGCTCGGTTATCCTCCATTTCTGAAATTACTGAAAATTACATGTTTTAATAAGGATTACAATACTGCGGTCAATCAGGCAAATACCATTTACCGGTTCCTCTGCGAGGCCAATAAGAATCTGAAAGCAAAAGTATCCTTTACGGAACCGTTTCCGGAACCAATCAAACGGGTCAGAAACTTATATTTCATATCCATATTGATAAAAGGCAGTAATTTTGTGGATTTGAAAAATTTGATGAGAAATTCGGTAATATTCAAAGAAAATGATATAATTATAGACGTAGATCCAATATAAAGAATTAAATAATTGGATTTACTCGAAGATTAAAAGAAAGAAGGTATCATAAGTTGAGTAAAATTATTAGTGCGGGAAATCCGATATTAAAGAATGTGGCAGCTCCTGTTGAAGTGTTTGATAAAAAATTGAAATTCCTGGTTATTGATATGAAAAAGACCCTGTATGAAGCTAACGGTGTAGGTCTTGCTGCTCCGCAGATTGCGGTGTCTAAAAAGGTGTTTGTTGCTGATGACGGTGAATCCGGCTTTGAAGCTTACATCAATCCGGAATGGAGCCCCATCGGGGATGAGAAGAATACCGACATAGAAGGATGCTTATCCGTTCCTGAACTCTTTGGGGAAGTGGAACGCTATTCGAATGTCATTGTGCATTATCAGGATATACATGGCAAGAAAAAAACAAAAAAGGCATCCGGGTTATTAGCACGCTGCATCCAGCATGAAACTGATCATTTAAATGGCATCCTTTTCATTGAAAAGGCTCTTTCACTTCATAAAGGACCTAAGACAGATGAATAATTATAAAATCGTATTTATGGGAACACCGGATTTCGGAATACCATCATTAAATGAGCTCTATAAACAGGGGTATGAGGTTGAAGCTGTTTATACACAGCCGGACCGGGTCAATAAAAGGGGAAATAAAGTACAGTTTTCTGCGGTAAAACAATTCGCATTGGAACATGATATTACTATTTATCAGCCCAACTCCCTGAAGGATGAAAAAGAGCTTGATGTGTTAAGGGCTCTGAATCCTGATCTGATTATTGTAATAGCTTACGGAAAGATTTTGCCGCAGGCTGTTCTTGATATTCCCAAGTATGGCGTGATTAATGTGCACGCATCGCTTCTTCCTAAGTATCGCGGCGCCGCACCTGTTCAGCGTTCGATCATTGATGGAGAAGAAACAACCGGAGTAACGATCATGCAATTGGACGCAGGAATGGATACTGGCAATATTATTGCGGAAAAAAGCGTATTTATTACTCCGCATATGACATCAGAAGATCTTTTTGACGTACTGAGCAATGTCGGAGCAAAACTGTTGATCGATGTTTTGGATGATCTGCCGGCTAAACTGGCTGCTTCTGTAAAACAGGATGAAAGCAAAGCAACATATGCTGAAAAATTGACGAAGGAAATGGGACATATCAACTGGAATGATTCTGCCCGCACGATAGACAGGCTGATCAGGGGAATGTATCCAAATCCGGGTACATATACTTTCTTCAGGGGAAAGCGGATTAAAATTCACGAGGCTGTTCTGCTTGAATCAAGTTCTAATGATGCCCCAGGGAAGATCTTCTCTCTTTCCGACGGAATGCTTCATGTTAAATGCAGTGACGGTGCCATAGGGCTTCTCATGATTCAGCCCGAAAATCATAAAAAGATGAGCGCATCAGACTTTATTAACGGGTACAAGGTGACCACGGATGAATCATTTGAATACTAATGCTCAGGCTCCTTCTGCAAGGGCTCTGGCATATCAGGCGCTTTATGATATTTTGGAAAAAGGCGCTTATTCGAATCTAAGACTTCAGACGGCACTCAAAAAGAATCATTTGAAGGGGCCTGAGGCGCATTTATTGACAGAATTGGTTTACGGCACTCTTAGAAAATACAAGTATCTTGTCTGGATTATCAGCCGTCTTAGCAGCCATCCTGTAAAAAAGATACATCCTGCAGTTCGGATCCTGTTATGTATTGGGCTCTATCAGCTGATATATTTATCCAGGATTCCGGAATCTGCCGCAGTCAATGAAACTGTTAAAATTGCAAAGAAGATTACACACCCCGGGAATGTCAGGTTCATCAATGGTGTGCTTAGAAATTTCCTCCGGAAGAAGGAACAGTTTGAACTGCCAAAACGGGAAAGCAATCCGCTTTTGTATGATGAACTCTTCTATAATATGCCTGGATGGCTGGTACAAAAATGGCAGAAAGAATTAGGACCGGAGAAAACAGATTTAATATTGAAGGCCTTTAACGAAGTACCTGATACTTCCATACGTGTTAATACTTTACGAACTGATACACAATCCGTTTTAAAGCTTTTATCTGAAAAAGGTGTCGAAGCCCAGCAGAGTGATTTTTATTCGCCAGCTATCATCCTTAAACATGGGGCTGACCAGTTTTTTGCTGAAATCCTAAACAAGGGCTATGCATCTGTTCAATCTGTCTCATCAATGATTCCGCCAGTTGTATTGTCTCCTGAACCAGGAGAGCGGGTTCTTGATATGTGTGCCGCCCCGGGAAGCAAAACGACGGAAATGGCTGAATTAATGAACAATGAGGGCCATATTGATGCATGGGATTTATATGACCACCGGGTTCAGCTAATAAAAGAAAGTGCACATAAGTTAGGTATCAAAATTATTCATGCAGAAGTACAGGATTCAACCGTCCTGAATGATTCCTGCAATGAAGAGTATGACAAAGTACTTTTGGATGCCCCGTGTTCCGGTCTGGGTGTACTTGGACATAAACTGGAAATCAGATGGAACAGGAAAGAGGCCGATATAAAGGAATTCCCCATCCTGCAGAAAAAGTTAATTTCTACTGCAGCTCATTATGTTAAGCATGGAGGGGTCTTGGTCTATAGTACCTGTACACTGAATAAACAGGAAAATGAATCTGTTGTTAAGTGGTTTATAGACAACTTTACTGATTTTGAATTAGAAGGTTTCCAATTGCCAAATGGAAAAGAATATGAAAACGGTATGGCAACGCTTTGGCCGGATGAATGTCATAGCGATGGATTCTTTATCGCTAAAATGAAAAGGAGATAATATGAGTTGGAATATTTGGGGCCATACACTTGCTGAAACAGAAGATTGGATTGTCAGAAATGGTTTTCCCAGATTCAGGGCCAAGCAGATTCAGGATTATTTGTATCACAGATATGTATATGATTTTGATGAGATGAAACAATTGCCGGGTGCAATGAGAGAATGGCTCAAGGAAAATACAGTAATCAGCAAACCGCAGATTATCAATCAGCTGCAGTCGGATGATAAAAACACGACTAAACTCCTGCTCAAGCTTTCTGACGGCTCCCTGGTTGAAACCGTCTGCATGCATCATGATTATGGCAATTCCATTTGTGCTTCTACGCAGGTAGGATGTGCGATGGGATGCGTCTTCTGTGCTTCCACCTTTGATGGAATGAAGCGCAACCTTGATGCTTCAGAAATACTGGCGCAGGTGTTTGCTTTCAAGCAGCATTTTGATATTCCTGTACATTCCATCGTATTGATGGGAGCAGGCGAACCTCTGACAAACTATGAAAATGTGCTGCGGTTCATCAGACTCTGCAATGATCCCGATATCTTGAACATCAGTCTTAGAAATATCACTCTCTCAACCTGTGGTATCGTTCCACAGATCTATCGTCTGGCGGAAGAAGGATTGCCGATCACTTTGGCAATTTCGCTGCATGCGCCGAATGATATGATAAGAAATCAAATCATGCCTATCAGCAACTCTTATAAAATTGAGGATGTAATTAACGCCGCCAGATACTTCTATAACAAAACGGGCCGCCGGGTTACATTCGAATACATACTTATAAAAGATGTGAACGCTTCTGCGGATAATGCAAATGAATTATGCAGACTTATAGGAAATCTGAACTGTCACATTAATTTAATTCCTGTTAATGGCACTGAACATATTCAGTTATATCCGCCGGAAGCTGATGAAGTGAAAAAATTCCAAATGATTTTGGAAAAGCATGGCAGGACGACAACAGTCAGGAAACAGATGGGTGATAAGATTCAGGCAGCCTGCGGCCAGCTGAAGAGAAGATATCTGAAGAACTGAGCGAGACTGTTATTCATCTCTATTCATATACCGCTCTGCTAAAATTGACTATGGTATTGCATAATGATAGTATTAGTGAAGAAATAGTTTCAAACGTATCTTACGAAAGTTTCTATTTAATGGATTGCTTTATAATTTTTTAGGTTTCATGCATATTTGCAGAAAACATGGACAGGCATTGGTTTCTATGATACTTACATTGGGTGATTCAAGAACCGGATTAGTCCGAAAAGTTAATGAAGACGCGATCAATCTGGATGTAGAAAATGTTTATATATTAGCAGATGGTATGGGCGGCTATGAAGGCGGCCAGATTGCCAGCACACTTGCTGTCGAGAGTGCTGGTAATTTTTTGGAGCGCCTTGAGCCCGCTGAACTCTCTGAATCCAACTTAAAGGAATCTATACTGCTGGCTAACCAGGCCATATTGGACCGGAAGCAGGATGACGATCAGTTTCTTTCTATGGGTACAACAATGATAGCTGCTTCAGTGATCGGCGATACCTTGAATTGGGCTCATGTAGGAGACAGCCGTTTATATGTTTGGCACGATAATATACTGAAACAAATCACTACGGATCATTCATTTGTTATGGAACTTGTCAATGAAGGAAAAATATCCAGGGAAGATATGCGTTTTCATCCCCGGAAAAACGAAATTACCAGGGCAGTCGGAATTGAAAAATCTTTGACTGTGGATACCGGGCATTTTAAGTTGGATAATGATTCTTTGGTTCTGCTTTGCTCAGATGGTTTGACGGGTATGATTGATGATAACGTCATCAGGTCTGTTATTGCTGATAATCCAAGAAGAACACAGGATGACTTAAAAAAGTTAGACAAGGATTTAATGGAAAAAGCTTATGATGCAGGAGCAAAAGACAATGTGTCTCTTATTCTGGTTCAGTTTACAGAAACATTGGAGTAATTTATGACCGGAAAAATTCTAGATAGCAGATATGAAATTATAAAGAAAATCGGCTCTGGCGGCATGGCTGATGTTTATATGGCCAAAGATATCCTTTTGGATCGCATCGTAGCCGTTAAGATTCTGCATAGCAATTTTGCTGAGGATAATGATTTCATTGTAAGATTCAGACATGAGGCGCAATCCGCAGGAAAATTAACACACCCGAACATTGTGGGAATTTATGATGTCGGCTGTGATGGCGATATTCACTATATCGTCATGGAATATGTCGAAGGGGAGACACTGAAGCAATATATCCAGTCACACCCCAATATTCCCATTGATACAGCTGTCAGAATTGCTATCAGTATCGGCAATGCACTAGAAGAAGCACATGCGAATGGCATTATTCACTGTGACATCAAGCCGCATAATATACTGCTGACCACCAATGGAAAGGTCAAAGTAACAGATTTCGGCATTGCAAGAGCAATCAACTCATCCACTGTTATAGATAAACAGTCCATCCTGGGTTCCGTTCATTACCTGTCGCCTGAACAGGCTGCAGGTGATAAGATAACGGCCAAGACGGATATTTACTCTTTGGGAATTGTTCTTTATGAAATGCTGACTCATCATCTGCCGTTTGAAGGTGAGACAGCGGTAAGTATTGCTCTTCAGCATATGCAGGGAGATATTCCCAGGCCGACAAAATATAATCCGGCAATTTCGCCAATGCTGGAAGAATGCCTTCTTACAGCCCTCCAGCGGGATCCGGATAAAAGATATGATTCCGTTTCTGATTTCATTTCGGAATTGAAAATTGCGCAGGGATTTACGACTTCAATCTACAACAAGCCGGCGTCTCATGATTTTACTGCGCTGACTCGTCCTCTTCCTACAAAACAAAAGCCGATCGTATTGGAAAAAGATGGGAAAGTGGCTACTTTTATTGCCAATCTTCCGCAGAAGTACATCTGGATTGCGATGGTAGCTTTATTTGCAATCTGTTTTGCCTGGGCATTCTTTACCTTCGGCAACTTCTGGAGTGCTGAAAACATTTCCGTTCCGAACGTGGTGGGAAAACCGGTAGAGGTCGCTGAAACATCTCTGAAAAAACTGAATCTGAAGGTTTCTGTAGATGAAATTGCGAGTGATGATGTACCTTCCGGACAGGTCATTTCCCAGACGCCTCCGGCCGGTACCAATGTGAAAGCACAGAGGATCATTCATCTGACTGTAAGCAAGGGCGGTTCGACCATGCTTATTCCAGACCTGAAGGGTCTGACTTTGGAGCAGGCGAAAGAACGTCTTGACAAGATGGGATTGTCTTTGGGAGCAGTCGAAAATGGAAATGATCCGGACAAGCCTTCCGATGTTATTATTTCCCAAAGCCCGGATTCCGGCGCAAAGGCAACAAAGGGGACGCGGATCAATATAGTTATCAACATGCGTCAAAAGGTAAGTGTTCCGAATTTGACCGGAATGTCGTTATCTGATGCGCGTAATTCCTTGCTTTCCATGAAACTTTCCGTAGGTACAATAACTTCTTCTGACGGTACAGCAGCTGATGCTCCCAATGCAGTTGTAGTTTCGCAGGATCCGGCCGGCGGAGAACAAACGAATTTCAATGTCGTTAATCTTACGATTGGATCAAAATCCAAGAGCCAGAAGAAAAACGGGACAGTCAATATTACAATTCCAAAAGAAGGCAATGCACGTCAGGTAGAAATCTATGTAACTGATGATACCGGAAAGCATACGGTCTATAATGCGAAGGTTAATGCAGGAAGCACGATCAATAAGGATGTCTCTGGTGTAGGCAATGTCAGGGTTCAGGTTGTTATTGATGGTTCTGTCGTTCAAGACAGGGAGCTTTAATCCGCTATGAATGGCATTGTACTTAAGAACCAAAACGGCTACTTTAATGTTTTACTGGATAACAATGAGACGGCCTCTTGCCGATCCAGAGGAAAGCTGAAAAAGAAAACCGATATACTGGTTGGAGATTATGTTGACTGCGAGCTGGATGATTCAGGGCAGATGCTGATTAAGGATGTCTATCCCCGGCTGACGGTTCTTCATCGTCCGCCTATAGCCAACGTTGACCAGCTTATCCTGGTTTCTGCAATCAAAAGTCCTGATCTGGATCAATACTTATTGGACAAGATGATCGTCCTATCAGAATATGCAGGGATAAATCCGGCCATCATTATTAATAAATATGATCTGGATCCATCTCATGCACTTTCTGTCCGAGATTACTATGTAAATGCCGGATATGACTGTATTTGTACCTCTTTAGAAACAAAATACGGACTTGAAAATGTTCAGATGCTTTTAAAGGGGAAAATCATTGCTTTTTCCGGCCCTTCAGGTGTCGGGAAATCCAGTCTTCTGAATTATATTCTGGGCTCTTCTCATTTTATCTCCGGGGAAGTCAGCAGTCATTCAGGACGGGGAAAAACAACAACCCGTCATGCGGAATTAGTCAGATACTCTGATCACAGTCTTCTTATGGATACCCCCGGATACACGCTGCTTAACATTAATCATCTGAAGCCGGAAGAAACAGCCTATCTTTTTAAGGACTTCAGGCCTTATTTGGGCAAATGCAGATTCAATGACTGCATGCATGACAAGGAACCAGACTGTGCTGTCCGGGATGCAGTGCAAAACGGAGATATCCAGCTGGAACGATATAATAATTATATCAAACTTCTTAGTGAATTGAATTCAGAAAAGAACAGGAGATAGTTCTTATGGAAATAGCACCGTCAGTATTAGCTGCCAATTTTGTCAGACTCGAGGATGAAATCCGCGATGTGGAGCAAAACGGAGCAGACCTCCTTCACCTGGATGTTATGGATGGCCATTTTGTACCAAATATTTCATTCGGCCCGCCAGTGATTAAGTCTATCCGGACAGTAACCAATTTGCCGCTTGATGTACATCTTATGACCTATAATCCTCAGGATTATCTGGATGTATTGGAATCTATCTCTGTCCAGTACATTTCCTTCCATGTAGAAGCAGTTCCTCATTTGGACAGAATGATACAGAACATCAAAGGAAGGAATATCAAGGCCGGTATCGCACTGAATCCGGGTACACCGATAGGAGCTATAGAAGAAGTTCTTCCACTATTGGATTATGTGCTTATCATGTCCGTGAATCCGGGATTTGGCGGTCAGAAATTCATTACTTATACCCTTGATAAAGTAAGACGTTTAAAGGATTTCATCATAAACAAGGAGCTTTCCACTTTAATAGAAATTGATGGCGGCGTTAACAAGGACAATGCCAGATTACTGAAAAATGCCGGGGCAGATATACTTGTTGCTGGTTCATCAGTATTTAATCAGCCAGACAGAAAAAATGCCATTGAGTCTTTGAAGGTGTGAATTATTCCCCGATTAAAATAAAACCTGTACCTTATTGATTTAAATCAGAGGTACAGGTTTTATTTTGTCATATGATAATGGTAAAATATATACGATTAATACTTTAAGAGTATTGTAATCTGGTCTATATCAATTGATAATTTCTGGGACTGGTTTTAGGAGGAAAAAGAATTGATCACTAAAAATTCTATCCAACACTTACTTAATCATGAAGGACTCCGAATCACTGTTGCAGATGTTACTGATGCAGCAAAAGAAGCTGGGAATATACACAATCTTTCATTATTTTCTGAAATAATCATTGGCAAAATTCTCGCTGCAACTGCCGCACTGGCAACTGATTTCAAAAATCACGAAGGAATCTCTCTGAAGTGGGTAACGCATTCGCCTTTGGGAATTATCCGGGCTGATGCTTATGAAGGTCATTATGTAAGGGGATTTATAGAAAATCCTGAAGCAGAGGCTTTCGATAAATACGATCCTGCTGAAGAGAAACGTCTCGTTTGTGAAAATGCACAGCTGTTTGTCACAAGGTATTCCCTGCTGAAACAGCCATATATCAGCACAGTAAACGCATCATGCAATAGTATTTCTGAATGTCTTACTTCTTACCTGAACGAATCAGACCAAACAGATTCTTATCTGGATATCCAATTTCAGTTAGGAGAAGACGGAAAGCTGGAAAGAGTTGCCTGCTTCCTGGCACAGATGACGCCTCAGGCTAACAAGAAATTATATGATGATTTGTTTATACTGAACAGCAAGGGATGGAAAATCTTTGGAGACAAAGAGGATGCATCATCTTTAAGCTTCCTGATAGATAAGGAAGGCTTCCTTCCCATTGGCGAATCGGTCATCAAATTTCAGTGCACCTGCAATTTGGATCATATAAGAAATTCGCTGCTTCTGCTTCCCGAAACGGAAAGAAATGAATTGCTGGAAGACGAAGTTACAGAAGTTTGCTGCCATTATTGTGGTAAAAAATACAATATACCAAGATCAACTTTAGTTAAATGGTTTAACGATGAAAAAGGGGAGGGTATTCAATGAATAAATTAGCTTTTATTGGTGGTACAGGTGTTTATAACCCTGAAATATTAACTGATCTCCATAGCGAAACAATTGAAACTCCATATGGGACAGCAAAATATGAATTAGGATATTTCAAGGATAAGCCGATCGTCTTTATGGCAAGGCATGGTGTGAATCATACGATCCCGCCGCATAAGATCAACTTCAGGGCCAACATTTATGCTTTAAAGGCGCTGGGGGTATCTTCCATCGTATCGACAACAGCAGTTGGATCTCTGAATCCCGATTACAAGCCCGGCGAACTGGTACTGGTTGATCAGTTCATCGATCAGACGAAATCAAGAATCGGTACTTTCTATGACGGCGAACTGCATGGAGTTGCCCATATTGATATGACACATCCATATTGCCCGCATCTTCGTGCTGCCGTCCTGGATGCTGCACACCGTGAGGGAATCGTCATCTATCCAGAGGGAACCTATATCTGTACAGAAGGCCCCAGATTTGAAACTCCCGCTGAAATCAAAGCATACCGGATGTGGGGGGCTGATGTTGTCGGTATGACAAATGTGCCGGAGTGTCAGCTGGCCAGGGAAGCTGAAATGTGCTACGCTACCATTTCCATGGTAACAAATTTCGCTGCAGGCATTTCGAAACAATCTTTGACGCATCGCGAAGTTGTTGAATGCATGAATCAGAATATTGAGAGTTTTGTTAAGATCATTACGATCCTTTCTCAGGAATTTGATCCTGATACTGACTGCGACTGCAGACATGCCGCCAAAGACTTTGGAGGATTTCAGTTATGAAGCAAGGTCTTTGGTCATTGAAATGGGATAAAGATCACCTGATTCTTCTCGACCAGACAAAATTACCCGATGAAATTGTTTATATCGACTGTTATTCGTATAAGGATGTCGTCTCTGCCATCAAGACACTGGCTGTCAGAGGCGCGCCTGCCATTGGCGTGGCGGCCGGTTACGCATCTGTCCTGGCTTTCAGGGAATGCAGGGCATATTCTGACACTGGTTTGACGGAACGTTTTTATGCAGTGCTGGATGAACTTGAAGCAGCTCGTCCTACAGCTGTTAATCTGTTCTGGGCGATTTCTGAAATGAAAGAAGTTTATTCTCATTCAGAGAGCCTGGAAACAGCCGGGGCAGAACTGCTGAACAAAGCAAAATACATTGAATATTCCGACCGGGATATGTGCAGGCGTATTGGTTCACACGGAGCTGATTTATTTAAAGGCAAAACTGCCCTTAACATTCTGACACACTGCAATACGGGTGCACTTGCTACGGCGGGGGACGGCACGGCATTCAGTGTTATCAAGGAGCTTAATGAAAGAGGCCAGATTTCATGTGTATATGCCGATGAGACGCGGCCCCTTCTGCAGGGATCACGTTTAACCGCAACGGAACTCATGGCAAATGAAATCCCGTGCTGTCTGATTACGGATAATATGGCTGCCATGCTCATGAATACAAGACATATTGATGCCATTATCGTCGGAGCTGACAGGATCGCTCTTAATGGAGACGGCGCCAATAAAATTGGTACATATGGACTTGCTGTCCTTGCTTCTTACCACCACATACCATTTTATCTGGCTGCACCGTTTTCCACATTTGATACCTCTATCAAAAGCGGCGGTGAAATAGTTATTGAGGAAAGAAATCCGGATGAAGTAAGGACATACAAGGGAATCCAGCTGGCCCCCAAGTATGTTCCTGTATTCAATCCGGCATTCGATGTGACTCCCAATCATCTGATAACAGGGATTATCACTGAAAAAGGCGTTATTGTCCCGCCATATACAGATAATATTAAAAGATTTTACAAGGAAGAAGGTTAAAACAATGAATGAATCAATGATACGTGATATTAATTTAGCTGAAGAAGGCAAACAGCGTATTGCCTGGGTAGAGAAATTTATGCCTGTTTTGAATACACTGAAAGAAGAATTCTCCGCTGATCAATCTTTCAAGGGCAAGACAGTGGTCATGTCCATTCATCTTGAAGCCAAAACTGCTTACCTGGCACTTACACTGAAAGCTGCAGGCGCCAATGTTATCTGCACAGGAAGCAATCCGCTCTCAACACAGGATCCTATTGCGGCTGCTTTGGTTGATAACGGAATCACCGTTTATGCATGGCACGGCTGCACTGACGAGGAATATACGCTTTTCTTAAATAAGGCACTCGATCATAAACCTGATATCATCATCGATGATGGCGGCGATCTTGTTCATCTGCTTCATACGACCCGCAAGGATGCCCAGGTCAACTTAATCGGCGGCTCGGAAGAAACAACAACCGGCGTCCATCGTTTAAAGATCCTTGAAAAGGCTGGCGATCTGGAATTCCCGATGATTGCGGTAAACGATTCTTACTGCAAATATCTCTTCGATAACCGTTACGGGACAGGACAGTCGGCCTGGGATGGAATTATCAGAAGCACGAATCTGACAATTACCGGCAAAACTGTAGTCATTGCCGGATACGGCTGGTGCGGCAAGGGCGTTTCCATGCGTGCAAAAGGACTCGGCGCTCATGTCATCGTAACAGAGGTCGACCCGATCAAGGCTATTGAAGCAGTCATGGATGGTTTTGAAATCATGCCGATGGATGAGGCTGCAAAAGTAGGGGATATCTTCCTGACTGTAACCGGCGATATCGATGTCATTACAGAAAGACACTTCATGCAGATGAAAGATGGCGCTATCTGTGCCAATGCAGGCCATTTTGACTGCGAAGTCAGCCATGCTGACCTTGAGCGCATCTGCACGAAGAAATATGAAGCCAGAAAGAATATTGAAGGATACGTACTGCCAAATGGCAAGACTGTATTCTTAATGGCAGAAGGACGCCTTGTCAATCTGGCAGCCGGCGATGGACATCCGGCTGAAATCATGGATCTGTCCTTTGCTATGCAGACATTGGCAGTCTGGTACCTTTTAGGCCATGGCAGGGATATGAAACCGGCAGTATATACACTTCCTCATGAACTTGATACCAAAGTTGCTCAAATCAAACTTCAGTCAATGGGCTACAAGATTGACAGCTTATCTGAAGAACAGAAAAAATATCTGGGACTTGACTAGGAGGGAATATGTCAACACTTATCAGAAATGCAGCAGTTTTTAGGAACAATTCCATTGTGGAAAACCAGAATATCGTGATTGATGGAAAGTATATCAAAGAATTTCCCGATAATCCTGATCCGGCAGACTATGATGAAGTTATCGAAGGAAATAATATGCTTTGCCTTCCTGGTCTTGTCAATACACATACTCATGTGGCAATGACTTTATTCAGGAGCTATGCTGATGATATGGAACTGATGGACTGGCTTCAGAATAAGATCTGGCCGGCTGAAGATCATCTTGATGATGATATTGTATACTGGGGAAGCATGCTTGCCTTCGCGGAAATGATCCGCGGGGGAACAACAGCTTTCTGCGATATGTATATGTTCATGGATTCCTGTGCAAAAGCTGCCGATCTGGCCGGAATGAGAGGGAACCTGGCCAGAGGACTGGCAGGAATCGGACCCAATGGGGACAAGGGACTGGCAGAGAACATTGAGCTCTTTAAAAACTGGGATCATGCAGGAGACGGAAGATTCAAGGTTATGCTCGGACCGCATGCTTCATATACCTGTCCGCCTGATTACATCAGGAAGGTCAGGGATGCAGGCATGAAATACAACATTCCCATTCATATCCATCTGTCCGAAACGCAAGGCGAGGTTGACAATTGCCTGAAGGAGTATGGAAAGACCCCAATCGCATTGATGAATGATCTGGGATTATTTGACCTTCCGACACTGGCAGCACACTGTGTACAAGTGAATGACGACGATATCAGAATCATGAAGGAGAAAGATGTACATGTCGCACATAATCCGACAAGCAACCTCAAGCTTGCATCAGGAATCGCTCCAGTAACAAAGATGAGGGCTGCAGGTATAACGGTGGGGCTCGGAACCGATGGGGCTTCCAGCAATAACAAGCTTGATATGTTTGCAGAAATGCGTCTGGCAGCACTCATTCATAAGGTGAAGGATAACGATCCATTAGCCATCAATGCATTGGAAGCTTTGAACATGGCTACTGTTGATGGTGCTAAATGCATGGGCTATGACAATCTTGGCACTCTTGAATCGGGAAGCCTTGCAGATATCATCCTCGTAAATCGTGAAGGCTTCAACTGGATGCCCGGATTCAACAGCATTTCGCTGGCTGTATATTCTGGAAACTCAATGGATGTCGATACCGTAATGATTAATGGCAAAGTCGTAATGCGCCATAAGGAATTGCTCACCATTGATGTTGAAAGGATGAAACGCGAAGTTTCCAGAGTTACGGATAAATTATTTTCGTTTGCAGGCTGAATTTGACGGGTAGGGATAGATTTATTTTTACTTCCGATAACATTAAATTATCGGAACCTACAAATTCCTCCTAAAACAGCCAGGTCTCTCTCGTAATGCTTTTACCCCTCTCATATGTTCTTTTTGGTATTGTATTACTGAAAACTGGCTGAGGATCTATTTCCTCTATTTGGATACTACAAATACAACAACCAATTCTATTTTTTATAATGACTCCAAATTAAATAATCACCTGTATCTATCAGCTGTTCATTTAATTTGGAGTCTTATTGATTTGAATCCCGGGAATGTCCATGCAGGTCATGAACGAATCTCCCGCTGTATATCTGAACTGCACAACCTTTCTGTATTTCTATTCTTTATATTTAGAAATAGCTTTTCGATTTTTAAATATCTTTTGAATATGATATGTGATAGCATATAATAATAATATGA
>NZ_FR896411.1:0-3520 GCF_000435155.1 Dialister sp. CAG:357
CTGTCAATTGGTCCAACTTTTTGTCCGCGTACCCTCAGCTCTTATTTGTTTGAAACCTTATATAACCCCATCCCTACCATACTCCTTCCCCTAACGGGGACAGCTTCGCATGGAATAAAAGAAAAAGCTCCGCTTTTATTTGTTTGAAACCTTATGTAATCCCATCCCTGCCATACTCCTTCCTCTAACGGGACAGCTATAACTGAAGTGCTCTGCTAAAGCTGGACATAGGAGGGGTTAGAAAAAAGCTGTTTTATGCGCCTCCATATCGCCCCATCACTATTTCCTTAGGGCATAAAAAAAAGATGTGAAATCTGGTATCGGGATTTCACATCTTTTTTATGCCAAGCTGGTGGGAAGACCAGCATTTACAGCCTTAGACTCAGCCTCCGAGGAGTGCGAGCATGATACCGCCGGAAATAGCTGTACCAAATACGCCTGCCAGGTTCGGGCCCATAGCGTGCATCAGAAGGAATACGCTCCTGGATTCTCTCTGGCCAACGAGGTGGGATACACGAGCTGCGATCGGAACGGAAGCGATGCCTGCGGAACCGATGAGCGGGTTGATCTTGCCGTGGGAGAGTTTGCACATGATCTTAGCGCATACAACGCCGGATGCTGTGCCGAATGCAAATGCAACGAGACCGAGAAAAATGATGAGGACTGTCTTGTAGGTCAGGAAGGTTCCTGCTGCCATCGTGGAGCCGATTGCAACGGTCAGAACCATAGTTACGATGTTGAGAAGTGTGTTGGATGCTGTTTCAGCCAGTTTTGTAACAACGAGGCATTCACGAAGCAGGTTGCCGAGCATGAGCATGGTGATCAGCGGAGCAACTGGCGGCAGGAAAATGTTAACGATGACGCCGATAACGATCGGGAATGCAATCTTTTCAAGACGGGATACATAACGCGGCTGTTTCATCATGATCTTTCTTTCGTCAGAGTTGGTGAGCATCTTCATGATTGGCGGCTGGATGAGAGGCATCAGTGCCATGTAGGAGTATGCTGCAACGGAAATCTGAGGAAGAAGATGTGGAGCCAGTTTCATGGTGGTGTAGATAGCCATCGGGCCGTCTGCGCCGCCGATGATGCCGATGGAAGCAGCTTCGCCAAGGTTGAAGCCGAGGCAGTTAGCGCCGATCAGGGCAACGAAGATGCCGAGGTGGGCAGCTGCGCCAAGGATAACAAGGCTCGGGTTTGCGATCATAGGACCAAAGTCAGTCATTGCGCCTACGCCCAGGAAAATGAGCGGAGGAAGAATCAGCTGTTCTACGCCCTGATACGCAAAATAGAAGAGGCCACCAGGACTAGTCAGGGAAGAACCGCCAGCGTTGACGACGATACAAGAGAAGCCGATGCCGACCAGAAGGAATGGTTCGTACTTCTTTACAATACCAAGGTAAAGCAGGATGCATCCTGCGGTGATCATAATGAGATTTCCAAGAGTCAGGCCCAGGAGGTCTGTCTGATGAAGAAGTTCTGTGAGGAGAGCTGCTAAAAGCTGACCCATATCCATGTTATTAGTCTCTCCTTTCTTTTACTTCGCCGAGCTTGTTCAGAAGCGGGAAGAAGTGGAGGATTACTCCGATAAATGAGATGAATACGAATGAAAGAACGAAGTCGATAGCGGAGAGAAGGAGTGCACCTTCCAGCGTATCTGGAATCATTGTCATATTAGTTCATCTCCTTTATCTGTTCATTTGCCTGACGGATCATGAGGAGACGTGCTCTTTCTTCAACTTTCTTCAGTACGTCTTCTTTCAGGACAATGGCACGTCTGTGTGTGCCGTGAGCGATTTCGCCCTGTTCATCCCATGCTTTGACGTCGAGTGTTACGTCGTGATCAGTGATGGCAATGATAGCAGCATGTACGGTAACGGTCATGCCGATGCTTGTCGGAGCGGTATGAACGAAGCTGACGCCCAAGCTGATGGATGCATAGTCATCTGGAAGGTACGGATCGATAGCTTCGATAGAAGCATCGAGTGCCCAGTGAATCAGACGAGGGGTAGAAAGAAGTCCCTTGAAATCGTTTTCGTAGTTATCAGCGCAGTCGGACTGCTGAACAACTCTGCGGGCAATAGCATTCTGGCCAACGGCTAAGAAATCTTCCAAATTAATCATAGTAATTCCCTTTCCACATTTTCTGTGTAACAACCTTGAGGAGATTCACTCCCCGGCTTTGTAAAAGAAACGTTTCTCTTGAATTCGCCCTGAGTATACCCCATAAATCATATCGTGAATAATACATGTTTGAGGCCTAATTTATGCATTGTAGTCTATAACATAGACTACGAAACATGAATTAAATTGCATGTTTTTTACAATTTTGACCTTGTCAATACCCGATTTTATCGTATTTTTGCAAAAATTCATTTATAACATGTATGTTTGCAAATTAAATTCCTCGATAAGTCTTATACAAAATAATTTATTCTGTAACTTTTTAAAATTCGTCTTTTATCTAATGGACGCATAAAAGGGACACGTTCGTATTCACTGAACGCATCCCTTTTTATGTTTTCTTTTATGTTTATTTTTATCTTTTATTCATGGCCGAATTTGACCTGTGCAGAGACAAGGAGTGTAAATATGCCTGTACCGCCTATGATATTTCCAAGTCCTGTCGGAATGAGGAAGCGGAAGAAGTAGTCTGAAACGGTAGAAGCGCCTGTCAGGACGGCATAGGCCGCCTCCCCTGACCCGACGACGACATGCGCAAATCCCCCGATGGCGATGAAGTAGGTAAAGGTTAGTATGGTGAAGAAGGAAAATCCGCGGGACATCGGCAGCATCCAGACGATTGCCGCGATGAGCATGCCGGCCGGAATGCCGCGGAAGATATTCTCCCCTGCCGAGAAGTGCATGACGTGGCCGGCGACGATGCCAAGCGACGTGGATATTTCATTTCCTGCAAAGTACGGCGAGGTCATGAAGAGCGCGGCAATGAAGGTGCCGACCATGTTCGAACCGAGGACGATCGCCCAGAGACGAAGGATCCGCATGAGCCTGTACCAGGACGGATGCTCCCAGAGCGGGATGACGGCCGTGATCGTGTGCTCGGTGAAGAGCTGCAGGCGGCCCAGGATCACGATGAGGAAGCCTGTCGTGTAGCCGATGCCGCTGATGGCATCCGCATAAGGCGCAGTGCCTGCGTACATGGCAAGGACGGCGCGGAAGTAAAAGGAGAAGGAGACCATGATGCCGGCTGCCAGCGCAGAGAAGAAGAGCGGCCCGGAATGGCGCTCGAGTTCCTTCACCCCATCGTGACGGATGATCTCGAAAAGCAGCTTGGACGACAGCTTTTCGTATTCTTCGACGGTGACTTTGGTCTTCGATTTCTCGTATTCTTTATCAAAATCTTCTTTGAGTATCGTCATACATTTCCCCCGATCTGGTTCTTTCTTTATTTAATATACATATATTATACCAAGTATTATACCAAGAAGAGGGATTTCATAACAACTTTTTTCGATATGATTTCAGGAGTGTTTAAATAATCTTGTGTAAACGTACTCCT
>NZ_FR896412.1:0-1758 GCF_000435155.1 Dialister sp. CAG:357
TTTTGTTGGGATGAATTTTGTCACATCCCCTTTTGCTTACTCTTATTTTTTTATCTTTACTTCGTCTTTGTCCCGAAATGCTGATCAAGGGGCTTGCTCCACCAGCGGCCGTTGAGGACGTTGTGAATGATAGCCTCCTTGTCTTTCTTATCGACAGTCTTGTCGGCCTCCATTTCCTTGAAGACTTCGTCATAGGAAGACCGGGTGTCTGTCATCTGGATGTTTGCTTTTTCTCCATCGGCATTGACGACGAGGTTGGATGGGCCGGTCTTGGTGCTGGTCCACTGGTTCCAGGTCGGGAGTCCCTGGCCATTCGGGTTGCCGTCCCACATGAAGTTTCCGATGTACTGCTGGACTTTTCTTGTGAGATCGAGGGCGCCCGGGTTGTCGAAGGAGCCTTTCGGATAGGATGCGGTTGTGGATGTCGCATAGCCGGTGACGAACGGGATCCAGATGCCATGGACGGAGCCGGAGAGGAAGGCGGTTTCCGGGCCTACGAGTTCAGGATTATTTCCGTAAGCAATCGTCATGGTATAGATTGGCGCTTTGTAGCGGTCGAGCATCTGCTCAGCAGAAGCTTCTGCGTTGAAGAGGCGGTACATTTCACTGCCGTACTTCTTGGAGAAAGTGAATTCTGCATATTTCTTTTCATCGGTGAAGACGGTCTTGTCCTTGACGGATGGTGCGAAGTAAGGATTTATTCTCGTGTAGAGGGAGAATTCATCTGTACCGGTCGTCATGATGAGCGGCACTTCATTCCATTTCTTCGTCTTGAATCCGTCTTTCGGAAGGACGGTGCCGTCAGTGAAGAGGTGCGGGAAGGCTGCCATGCGGATGCCTGCGTGGCCAAAGGCCGTCGCAATGCGTTCTGCCTGAAGGCCGTTCAGGTATTTAGCGACTTCCGGTGTATCCTTCTTCAGCCATGCGATGGCTTCTTTTTCATTTGGCTTCACGCCGTCAGCGACGACGAGCGGAGCGAAGGCTTTGGCATAGATGCCGATGGCCCAGGACGGGTCGGAGGTCGTCATGCCGCCGCTGAAGGAAATGGCTTTCTGGAATTTCCCCTTTGCTTCCGGTGAAATGAGGAGCGCCATCACATCGCGGCCGCCAGAGGAGAAGCCCGAGACAGTGATATTGTCCGGATTGCCGCCGAAGTTTGCGATGTTTTCCTTGACCCAGTCAAGGCCCTGCAGGGCATCCAGGAAACCGTAATTTCCTGAGCGCTCCACCTTCGTGCCATGATGGACAGCCGGGAGCGGATTGTAGCCGAGAGCCCCCAGGCGGTAATTGATGCTGACGGCAACGACGTTCGCTCTCTTGGCAAACTGCGAGAGGTTCACCTGATCGGCAGCGCCATTCTGGTTATTGCCGCCGTGAATGAAGTAAAGAACCGGAAGATTCTGTTCCTTCGTAGCCGGACGGAAAATATCGAGATTGAGGCAGCTTTCTACGCCCTTCACGCCCTTGGCCGTTTCCTGCGTTCCCATCGGGCCTGTCTTCAGCGCATCGCGCACGCCCGTCCAGGAAGAAGGATTTTCCGGAGTTTTCCAGCGCTCTGCCTGGCCGTAAGGCACACCGCGCCAGACGAAATCATCGCCTTCCTGCGCGCCCTGAAGAAGGCCGTACCTTGTCGCCTGCAGCGTCGAATCCGCATACGCCGGAGCCGGCACTTGCGCCTTCTGCGTGACGGCAGCAGGACTTGCCTGCGGTGCAGCAGCCGCATAAGAAGACAGCGGCATGACAAGAGCGGCGGCAGCC
>NZ_FR896412.1:1779-7302 GCF_000435155.1 Dialister sp. CAG:357
GGCGGCAGCCATGGCCGCCAGAATCCATTGTTTCCCTTTCATATCTATCCCTCCTGATTCATTATTAAAATCATGAATTCAGTATACTACCTGCGTGCTCCTGCGTCTTATGCAGAAATACTATCAGGCAAAATCACGCGGATAACAGGAGGAAATTTGCTCACCAGTATATAATAATAAGCAAACACTAATGAAAGAAGGATACTCATCCATGAACCATAAACGACTTGCCGCAGCCCTCCTGACTGCGCTTGCTCTCACGACCCTTCCCGCCATGGGAACTGCCTTTGCCGAAGACGGCGTAGACGCCTACGGACGCCCCGACGCGGCCGCAAGAACTCAGCAGGAAAATCCGCCCGTCACCGTCTCCATCACTCCATCCGATACACAGGAACCTTCGGAAAATACGGCTGAGGAAACACAGGAACCAGCACCGCAGGAAGAAGAAAACAATGAAAACAGTGAAAATGCAGACGTCGCTGTTTCCTCCATTTCCACAAGCACGTCCGATGAAGGCGAAAGCACTGTCATCACCATCGACGTACTCCCTGCCAAAGCAGAGCCCGAACCCGTCGACAACCTTGTCCTCGCTGCAATGAAAGAGCATGAAGCGAAAATGGCAAAGGAAAAGGAGAGTGCCGCGCCCGTCAAGGACGCCCTCTATCCCCTTCCGACTGAAGCAAATGTCAATGGAAAGCCCGCCATCATCCCCGCAGCCACGGCCGATGACGTAGAGCCAGACTACATGAAAGACGACCAGAGACCCATCGTCGGAGGAGAATCCGCACCGGGCGGCATCAAGACCCCGGGCGTCATGACCACAGCCAAAGATGGCCGAAAGAAAGTCACCATCAAGAAATCAAACAAAGACAAGAAAAACGCCGCCGAAAATCTTCTCGACACCCTCGCCTTCTTCGCCGAAACCGTAGCCGGCAGCCAGACAGCAGACAAAGAGAAGAAAGAAAAATAGTGTCAGCAGAAACTACTGAAAGAAAGGGTTCCGCATAACGAGCTTTACCCATTACAAAACCCCGAGTCAGGAAAATCATTTCCCTGACCCGGGGTTTCTTTTTCTATGATTTCATTATCTCGACTGTACGCATCTTGCGCCTACGGCTTTATGAACGAGGGCGCTGGCCAGCATGACGAGGACGATGACGGGGAATGTGATTCCCAGCGGTGTCTGGACGTCGAGGAGCTGGCGGTAGAGGATGAAGCCTGCCAGCCAGAGGGCGAGGTTCAGCCAGTCTACGCTTTCTTCGCTGTGGTCCTGCTTCAGGATGAAGTAATCCGAAAGAAGGATGGCTGTCATCGGAGCGAAGACGGATCCAATGAAGTACAGGAATTCCTCGAAACTGCTCGAGTCCATCATGACAGCAAGGCCGATGCCGCCTGCGCAGGCGATAAGGGCGAGCGCTTTTTCAGAAAGTCCGGAAATCAGTGTCTTTCCGGAAACGCCGGCAGAGAATGCATCCAGGAATGTCGTCGTGACAGTCGAAAGAAGGACAATCAGGATTCCGACAAGGCCCATACCTGCCTGAAGAAGGATCTGGGCGATATCATCCTGCCCGGTATAGAGAGCGGCGCCCATACCGATGATGAACATCCAGGAGCTTGCGGCAAAGTAAGCCAGGCAGCTCGCTGCCGTTGCTTTGAAAGGTTTCTCCGCGATGCGGGTATAGTCGGAGATGACAGGAAGCCAGGAAAGAGGCATAGCCACCGTGAGCTCTATCGCTGCGCCAAGCGTCATGTCTCCCACAGCCTGCGGCACATGGTCTCCCATGAAAATCACACCGCTCAGGACAAGCGTCAGAAGAAGGAGAGCCGCAATCACGACCACATTCACCTTCCCCAGATTCTTGAGTCCAAGGACGATCCAGAGAGCAATGAAAGCGCCGATGATGACACTCCATACAGAACTCCCCATCCCGGAAAGCGTATTCGCAGCCGCGGCAGCGCTCGCAATCATCACCGCCGTCCAGCCGATCAGCTGGATGACATTCAGCCCGGCAAAGAGCCTGGCTCCCTGATGGCCGAAAGAAATCGCCACCGTTTCCATCGCACTCTTCCCCGTGCGCCCGCCGATCAGCCCTGCGCCAAACATCACCGCGCCGCCGATCACGTGACCGATCAATATAGCCAGAAGCCCTTTCGCCAGTCCCAATGGCGCAAGAAGCATGCCCGTCAGAATTTCAGCAATCGATATTCCTGCCCCGAACCAGAGCAGCCCATTCGAAAAGACACTCGTCTTATTCTCACTCATAAAAGCCCCCGCTTTCCTAATGCTCCCTAAGGAGCCATTCATCATTTCCTAAAAGTATAATATAACGGCCGAATGAGTTCAAGGAAAGCTGGAATGCAGAAATAGCAAAAGAAAAAGGCCAGCCGGTGTGAGGGTTGACCTTTTCGATATTATTCAACACCCAGTGCCTTGAAGACAGCATCTTTTGCGGATGTGTAGAAAATCAATTGAAAACTAGACATCAGTGTTGCGGGAACAGCAGCAATTTCCTGAGCAGAGATGATTGGGATTAATACCTTCTTAGCCCCAGAATCCAGACATACCTGAAGAGAAGAAGCCAAATCATCGACAGGGAGAAGTGATCCGCTGATAGTCATATCTCCAAGCACCGCAAGACTACTGATCGTTGGTTTTCCAAGAGAAATTGAGCACAATGCAATGAGTGTCGGAAGTGCAAGTTTATTTGTCATTCCGATCTCCTGCATATCCTGATAGCCAATGATGAAATCAAAAAATTTTGTATTGATTGCTCCGCTAATCTGATTTACATTTGCTTTCAGGAAATTATAGGCCGTATTGACCGATTCTTTCGCTTCTCTATCATTACCAAGTCCAGTCTTGTCAAACTTGCCGGACCCGCCCATCATTTGTGTTTCCAAACGGAAAACGCCAATCATGCCCGTCTGCCCTCTTGAGACAGTATAGACTTGCCCGGGATTGCAAAGACCTTCCGGAATTAACTTTCCAGATCCCTGCTCTGGTACAGAAACAAATTTCTCCTCAAATGACTGCTGATCAATATAACTGAAATTAACGTCATAGAACTCCATGCCGCCCAGTCTCTTAAGCTGCTCCTTAACTCGTCTGCGCATTTCGAGTGCCATTCTGAGACATTCTTCGACATCTTCCTTCGTGTATTTTCCATTCGGATACAGAAGTTTGATATATCCATCAACCATCTTGCGGACAGCAATCGTATCTCTCTGGTTCAGATTCTTTCCAAGTCTGAAGAACTGGTCAATAGCATCACCATGACTTTCCTTACGCAGCTCGCGCATAAATTCAGCCATGTAGTCAGTGATAAATCCATAATCATCCGTAAAATGTTCCGGACGGAATTTTGGAATTTCCCACCCCGGATTATAACAGCGAATGCGGTCAAGGAATGCCGTATCCGTTCCCATCTCCGGAGGGAAAGGATCAAAGAGGCTCGATGTTTTAAGAAGGACATCCACACTCTGATTAATATTTCTTACAAAAACCATAGAAGCAGATGCGGAAATTTCTTCTTTGCCCCTTGCGAAAGACCCTGACGCCATATAGTCCTTCATAATCTGTACACCGTCATTGTCTCTGAATTTGATACCGGCGACTTCATCAAATGCCACACAGTCCCAAAGACCTACGAGGCCTACGGCATGACGTCCCATATTATAGAAAAGATTAGCGACGGTTGTCTGCCCGCCAGAGACAAGAATACTATTAGGAGAAATTTCCTTGTATAGATGCGATTTTCCTGTACTTCTCGGTCCCAGTTCACAGAAATTGAAATTATTCTCGACAAGAGGAAGCATACGGTTCAAAAGAAGCCACTTCTCACGATAAGTAAATTCATCCGGTTCCATCCCAGAAGATCTCAGTAGTACATCGATCCATTCTTCCTTCGTGAAAGCTTTCCTGCCTTCTCTTAATTGTTCCATATCAATATGAGGCATCTGGATTGGTTTCAGAGAACAAACCGTAATCGGAGAAAATTCTCTCTTCTTATGTTTTTGTCTGCCTGTCTGGATTTGGGGAGACGCCTTATGCATGAACTCCGGCAATTCCGGCTCAGGCTCATATTCGGATGCATATTCGAGACGGACAATGCACCAGATTCCTCCGCAGAGTAAACGGTCATACTTTGTAGGGAATTCCTCACCAATCGGAATTCCTGTCAATCCCAGGTTCGAAAACGACGCTTCATAGCGATCTTTTTTAATATTAAGCGCTACAGAAACCATATCAATAATCGTATGCGTTCCCTGTTCACGAAGAAGAGACAAAACTTTCTGCGCTTCATCTGGGCGAACGTAATTTGATGCGAGTATTTTTTTGACAGTTTCTACCCCATCTTGAATGATTTCTTCATCTTCAGAATTGCAGTATTGCCCGAGCAGGTACTCTAATACATACACAGGAACATTAGCGCCTTCCTTGATTTTCTTTGTCAGATCCTTGCGTACGATTTTACCATTGAAATATTCGCGCAGCTTGGCTCTGATTTCATCCCGGACGTTTTTATCCAGCTCTAGATCATCCATTCTCTTTCCCCCTTGAACACGTCCACTTAGAAATCAATATCATCCGTTGGAATCGAAATATTGATATGGAATTCTTCTTTAACAGGCTGCTGAAGACCACTTTCATCAGCAATGACAAGGTAATACGTATTGAGTCTGCTGTATTTCTTTCTCTTCAAATTGAATTTGCAACGGAAAGCTCTTTCCTTTAGATCATCACTTTCCTTATCTGCAATAATTCTATTTATATCACTAACCTTTTGTTTTTCACTATCTTCAAAATAGACCTGGTAAGAAGCAGCCTGGCGATTTCCTCCAACAGGATCCTTTTGAAGGAAATTTAGATTGAAAATCATATTGCTAATCAATCGATTAGATGACACTAAATCCACTTCAACCGGTTTGGTGTCAAGTTCATCTTTCTTATTAAGATACTTTTGCGTTGACTGTCTAAAATACTCAAAATTCAATACAGGAACAACCATCTCCTGTAATCTGATCCCACCATGGACAAAATTCAGTCCACCGCCTTTTTTCTTGATTCTTACATACTCACGGGGTGCAAAAGCTTCATAATCTGTCTTCCCATCCATAAAGCGAACAGGCAGCAGGAAATCCGGCTTTGCTCCCTTCTTCGTAATCAGGTATCTCTGGTCGACTTCTACATCCTTTGCATCAGACGACGTCTTATCTACCTTTGAATCTTCTCTCAAAGGACTGTAGGTATAAATAAATCCATGATCCGCTGTAATAAACGCTCTCGTGCTATTCATCTCATTAACAATGATATGCATCATATTTTTGATTTCCTGAATAGCCTCATCGCAGGCCGGGAAAACAGCACTGTTAGAAGTATGGCTGGCTTCATCGATCTTATCATGGTAGATATAAACAATGTCCATGCCTTTTACCATAGCCTGACGCTCTTTTTTCTTGACCCGGATGATGTCGCTATATTTCAAAGCTAGGTTCTTCACGCTTTTTTGTGGGATAAAAATA
>NZ_FR896413.1:0-3617 GCF_000435155.1 Dialister sp. CAG:357
CCGGGTGTTCAACTTATTATTGCAATTCGGGTAATAATAAATAATGCATGAATGACTTTTCCTTCATGGAGGGTCTTTTCGTATATTTAATTCGTATGTTACAGAGGTGCAGCTATGGATCAGAAACCTTTCCGTCAGAGAACGATTGATGAATTTTTGGACGACCTGGGCAGCAGCGCCCCGGCTCCGGGAGGCGGCGCAGCAGCCGGGCTCCTCGGCGCGCAGGCATGCGCTCTGGCTGAAATGGTATGCCACCTGACGGCAGCCAATAAGAATTACGCAGATTTCCACGACAAGGCGAATGAATACCTTTCCGTATTCAATATGGCCCGCTCCATCTTCCTCGACCTGATGGATGAGGATGCCGCCAATTTCCTGGAACTCATGAAGACGCTTCGTGAAATCAGAAGCCTTCCTCTTGATGAAAGACAGGAAAAGCAGTGGGATGCTTTCAAGAAAGCGATTTCCGTCCCGCAGCAGATGGCGCAGACGATGAGCGAGCTTCTCCCCTGCTTCACCGATCTTCTTTTCCATGGCAACAAGAATGCCATCAGCGACACGGTCATGGCCGCGCAAAGCGCTATCGCCTGCATCCATGCGTCCATCATCAATGTGAAGATCAATATGAAGTACATTGACGATGAATTCTATGAACATGAAATGAAAGACACATTCCGTACCTGGGAAGATGCCGTCTCCGCGATTGACGCCGTCCTCACCTATCAGGTCGATCCGTAATCTAAGGCGCCGGCGAAAGCCGGTTTTGCCTTTTCACTCATTTTCAGGAGGTTTCTATGCAGCCGGACTCATCGAAGACGGATAAATCCTCGTCCTCCACAGCCTTCAACCGCCAGCTTCTTCAAACGTACATCGCGCTGGACAATTGGCACAAATTCCGGCTCCGCCTTTTCGTAGAAGGCATTTTCGTTGGGATACTGGGAGGACTGGCTATCAGTCTGTTCCGTTTCCTCCTTGGGGAGGCGGAAAAGTACCGCATCTTTCTATACAACACATATATCATTCCCGGTTTTTCAGCCGGTGATTTCAAGCCGCTCCTTTTCTGGCTTGCCATCCTTGCCATAGCAGGTCTTGCTCTCTACGGCATGGGCCGCTATGCGCCGGAAGCAGGAGGCTCGGGCATTCCGCAGGTCAAAGGCGTCATCTTAGGCGTCATGCGCATGCGCTGGATCCGCATCCTCTGGGTGAAAATCCTGGCCGGTGCTGTCGGCATCGGTGCGGGGCTGTCGCTCGGCCGCGAAGGGCCATCGATTCAGATCGGCGCCGTCGCCGCTCAGGGCATGTCGCGCTTGCTGGGAAGGACACGCATGGAAGAGCGCTACCTCATCACGAGCGGCGCGAGCGCAGGCCTTGCCGCTGCCTTCAATGCGCCTCTGGCCGGTATGATGTTCGCCCTCGAAGAACTCCACCGCAATTTCTCAGGTGCCGTTCTTCTTCCGACGATGACATCTGCCATCACGGCGACGATCGTGACACGTTTCTTCTTCGGGACGAACACCAGCTTCACGATCACCCACCTCGTCCCCGTCCCTGCCAACCATCTGGGCTACGTCGTCATCCTTGCGATTGCATCCGGGTTTGCCGGCATCTTCTTTAACTGGGGACTTCTCAACATCAGTAAGTTCTATAATCTCCCCATTTTCAGGAACAACTTCATGAAGATCGCCTTTGCGCTTCTTTCCGCCTGCTTTCTGGGCTTTACCCTGCCGGATGTCCTCGGCGGAGGCAATTTCCTCGTCGACAAGCTCGCTGAATATCCGTACACGCTCTCCATGATTCTCCTTCTTTTCGTAGGGAAATATATTTTCACGCTGATCAGCTACGGCTGCGGCGTGCCTGGCGGTTTCTTCCTTCCGCTCCTTGTCATCGGCGCGCTTCTCGGTGCTGCGGAGGGCCGCGTCATGGTTATGATGGGTCTCATCACGGATATCTATATCCCGAATATCGTCATCATCGGCATGGTCTCCCTTTTCGCGGCGAGCGTCCGCTCCCCGATCACCGGGACGCTCCTCATCCTTGAAATGACGGGCGACTTCGGCCACCTGATGTCGCTGGCCCTTGCATCGGCCGTCGCATATATCGTAGCCGAGCTTCTCCACGGCGAACCGATTTACGATTCCCTCCTGAAACGTTCCCTTGCCTCTCATCCTGACAAAAAAGCGGAAGAGCAGAGAACCATCGTCGAGGTACCGATTGCAAGCGGTTCCATTTTGGAAAACAAGCCTCTCTCCCGCGTACCACACTTGAAACAGACCGTCGTCGTCAATGTCAAGAGAGACGGACAGAACATGATCCCGGATCCGGAAACCGTCCTCAAAGCAGGCGACTTCATCTACGTCCTGACCGCCGCCAAGAACGCGGAACGGCTCCAGAAACTGGGCGAAGAACAGCTGCCTAAAGACCATATACGAAAGATTTGAAAACTAAGCATAAAGAAAAGAGCTTTGGAAAAATGAGAAATCATCTTTTCAAAGCTCTTTTCTTTTTATCTGAAGAAATGCATGAGGCCGGACATGAGGCCTCTTCTTCCGCCTTCATCTGCGGAGTCTTCGCCGGTGTAGGGCGCCCAGCGGATGATGGAAGGACGGTTCACCTTCGGCGCATTCTTGTAGACTTCAGCAGCGATTCTTCCATTTTCCACGTCAAGGAGTACGGGCAGTCGGTAGAGGTCGCTCAGCATCCAGAGGAAGCATCCGCCCAGGGTCAGGAGGTACAGGATATTTCTTCTCGGGTGGCCGAGGTAGAAGTAATGACAGCCGACCATCCAGCAGAGGAGGGCTTTCCAGAATTTCTTTCTCTTCGAAAGAAGGCGCTTGGCCATGTATCTTTCTTCCTCATAGGGAAGCGAGCAGAGCCAGTACGGATAACCTTCCTGATAGCCGAAGAGGGCCTTGGCGTCTTCTTCATAAATTTCGCGCATGCCGCGGGCTCTTTCGAGCGGCTCGACGACGCGGCGGAAATGGCTCATCCTTTCGTGGAACGGCTTGGGATCCGGGACGGATTTCTCGACTTCTTCCTCGACGGTCAGAAGGTCGAGCGTCGCATTCGTGAAGAAGGCTTCGATCGAGTTCATGTAAAGACTTTCCATGACGGGCGTCATCCCGCTGATGTCGCAGGTGATGACCATGTCATTGCCGATGAAGGTACGAAGCCGGTTCACTTCTTCGGTCCGTTTCTTCGCATCCGTTGGAAAGTCCGGGCAAAGGTAGGTCGCCACTTCCTTGCCGTCGCGGACGCGGATAGCGGCAGCGGAAAAGATTTCGAAATCAGGAATCGATCCTTCCTTATCCAGCGTCAGCACTGTGTAATTGTAAATCCTTCTCCGCAAAAGCTGTGCCATATCCCCTTCACCCTTCTTTCATTCATAAAATCTATATAAATTATATCACGAATCACGAACAGCTTTCGAAAAAATGAACAGAAAGTCCGTTTATCCTCCAGAAAAATGTCGATTTTCATCGAAAAGAGTCTCAGAGCATAAAAAGAGAGCCGTAGAAATGAGTCTTCCACAGCCCTCTTTGATTTCCTTATTTCTCAATCAGGGATTTCCTGAATGCAGCGACTTTGCGGATGTCTTCCGGGCCGGTGCGGCAGCAGCC
>NZ_FR896413.1:3653-8886 GCF_000435155.1 Dialister sp. CAG:357
CAGCCTCCGATGAGGCGGGCGCCCGCTTCGTACCAGATTTTCACGTAGTCTTCATACTTGGCCGCGCTTCCTTCCCAGGATTTGCTTCCTGCATCGTAGTCTTCGCCGGAGTTCGGATAGACGACGACGGGCTTGTCGGTGACTTTGACGATTTCCTTGATCAGGGATTCGACATACTGCGGCGCGGTGCAGTTGATGCCGATGGCAGCGACTTCCTTGATATCCTTCAGCGCTTTGGCGCAGTCGGAGATGAGGTCGCCCCCGCAGGTGTGGAGTCCGTCCTTGCAGGAGAAGGAAATCCATGCTTCTGCGCCCGGGATTTCAGAAAGGACGTCGGTTTCTGCCAGCGCTTCGACGAGGCAGGGAATCGTTTCACAGGCAAAGACATCGGGGCCTGCTTCCGCCAGAATGTGGATTCTTTCTCTGTGGAAATCGGCGAGTTCTTCTCTCGTCTTGCCATAGTCCCCTCTGTATTCAGAGCCGTCAGCAAGGTAAGCGCCGTAAGGACCGACGGAGGCAGCGGTCAGGGGTGCCGGGCGGTTTTCTTCTTCATGGGAGAAAAGGTATTCATCCCTGGCATCCTGCACGAGAGCGATGGAGCTCTGGATGAGGGATGCCGCTTCTTCCTTGGAGAACCCCTTCTTCTCGAATCCGTCGACGGTCGCCTGGTAGCTCGCGCTCGTCACGATGTCGGCGCCTGCTTCGTAGTAGGACAGATGGACAGCTTCGACGAGCTCAGGGTTCTTGTAAAGAGCAATGGCGCTCCAGAGTTCATCATTGATGGCAAAGCCCTGTTTTTCGAGCTCGGTGGAAAAAGCGCCGTCCAGGACGATGAATGGATATTTCTTCAGAATTTCAGCAATCATGGCTTCCTCCTTATTTCAAAAGTTCAGCCGGCGGTTCACGGTCGAACCATTTCTTGTAGATAGCAGCAAATTCGCCGTTCTTCTTGATCTTGGCGAGGCCGTCGTCGATTTTCTTCAGGAGGTCCTTATTTCCCTTCTTGACGGCAATGCCCAGGTCTTCACTCGTAAGAGCGACAGGAGCGGTCTTCACGGAGTGGTCGCTTGTCTTTGCGACGTAGTATTCATTCGTCGGGATATCGTTCACGACAGCATCGACAGCGCCCTGCTTGAGGTCGAGGAAGGCATCAGAGAGGGTGTTGTAGACCTTCACGTTGGCGCCTTCGATCTTTCTGGCAGCTTCTTCGCCGGTGGAGCCGATCGTCACGCCAAGGACTTTGCCCTTGAGGTCGTCAGCGGTCTTGATGGCATCATTGTCTGCCTTGACGACGACGCCGAGGCCTGCGATGTAGTAGCGCTTGGAGAAATCGACGGATTTTTCGCGGTCCGGGGTGATGGTGATATCGTTGATGGCTGTATCAATGACGCCGGGCTGGAGAGACGGGATCAGGCCGTCGAAAGCAATGTTGTGGACTTCCGTTTCAAAGCCTTCTGCCTTGCCGATGGCGCGGATGACATCGACATCGAAGCCTTCATACGCTTTCGTTTCCGTGTTCTGGAAGCCGAAAGGCGGATACGCTGCGTCCATGCCGACGCGGATGACCTTACTGTTGGAAGGAGCAGAAGAAGCCGGCGCTTTGCCTGTGCCATTGCCGCAGCCGGCAGCAAGGCCGAGTGTCAGGCAGGATACGATGAGGAGAAACCATTTCAAAAACCGTTTCATAAGAACACCTCCGGGGAAATTTCCTTTCATCCGCTTATACGTGAAGCGGATTATGTACGTTGAAGGGCACGAGATCGTCCAAGCTGTAAGGGGTTTCCTGATAGACGAAGTTCAGCCAGTTATGATAGAAAAGGTGGGCATAGCTGCACCATACGAAGCGCGGGCGTTCCTGCGGATCATCGTAGGGATAATAGTTGGCAGGAAGCTTTGTCGGAAGGCCTTTATCACGGTCCCTCTTGTATTCCCACTCCAGCGTGCGCAGGTCGTACTCGAAGTGGCCGAGAACGAAGACGCGGCGGGATTCCTTGTCGGAAATGATATTGATGCCGTTGTCCTTGGAACGGGAAAGAGCGATCAGCTCGGGCGTGGCGTCGACCTTGGCATCATCGATCGATGTGTGGCGGGACTGCGGGATGAAGTACCTGTCGTCAAAGCCGCGAAGGAGCGGATGGAACGGCACCTGAAGCCCGTACGGGTAAATACCGAAGAGCTTCTGCGGAAGGATCCTCTTCTGTACGCCGTAGTCACGGTAGAGGCCTGCCTGTGCGGCCCAGCAGAAGTGGAGCGTGGAGAATACATTCTTGTCGGCCCATTCGAAGTATTTCAGCATTTCCGGCCAGTAATCGACTTCCTCGTATTCCATCTTTTCGACCGGCGCGCCTGTGATGATGAAGCCGTCATAGCGCTTGTCCTTGATATCATCGAATGTCAGATAATTCTGCTCAAGGTAGGAACGGTCGGTATGCGTCGTTTCGCGGGAAACCGTGTGTGCGAAGTCCACATCCAGCTGGAGCGGCGTGTCGCCCAGAAGACGGAGAAGCTGGACTTCCGTCGGTTTCTTGATCGGCATCAGGTTGAGAATCAGAATCTTCAGCGGACGAATATCCTGCGTCCTCGCTCTTTCTGTCCCAATCGTGACGATACCTTCCTTTTGCAGTTCACTTACGGCTTCGATGCCGTCTGCTACTTTTATTGGCACTGTAAGACCTCCTGTTCAAATTCCCATAAAAAAATCCCATCCCCTATGAAAGGGACGAGATATTCGTGTTACCACCCAATTTCGCCTCCGCGTCGCCGCGAAAGCCTCCGTAGGTACGCCGGCCAAAGCCTTGATACCGCATCTCTGTAACGGGAGATCCCGGGCTGCCTCATCATTCGGCACACCAGGCTCAGAGGCCATCTTCCGCGATTCTCTCCGCGCTCCTTTTCACCAACCGGAGCTCTCTTTGGCGTATCCTTCCGCGTACTCTTCTCTTCACTGCCTGTCTGAAATTATTTGTACTATACCATTACGCCTTTTGGCTGTCAAGAGAGCAAAGGAAATTTCGCAATTCCCACTATCTGTTCTTTCCACGGGCAAGGAGCAGCAGTTTTCCGGGCACCTTCTTCACCGATTCCGCCGACATTTCCGCCAGAAGGATCCCTGCAATCACAAGGAAGGCTCCGATGAATCCCGTCGTCCCCGGATCCTCGGCAAGGAATATCATGCTCCAGAGCGTCGCAAAGAGAGGATCGAGCGCACAGAAGAGCCCTGCGTCCTCAGCCGACATGTACTTCTGCGCGACCGGCTGGAACGTAAAGCCGAAGCACGAGCAGAGGAAGACGAGCGCCAGAAGGTACAGGATCGTGCTCCCCTCCTCCGGCACCGTAATCGTACCGACCGAAACGGCAGAGACGGCGCAGAAAAGGCTCATGAAACCCATCTGCCATATGCCGACGGAAAGAGGGTCGAGCGTTTTCACATACTTTGCTGTCAGGAAAATGAAGAATGCATAGCTGAGCGCCGCCAGAAGACCGTAAATGACGCCCGGCGTAATGTCCGGCCGACCGCCTTTCAGTGTCAGGAAACCGGCGCCGACGGAAATGATGAAGACACTCGCTATGATTTTTCCGGACGGCAGCTTCCGCAAAGCCGCCATGGTGAGGAGCGGCACGATCGCAAGCGCCATATTTTCCAGGAAGGCTGTCAGGTAGACGTCCGTTTCCTTAAGGCTCAGCATCTCCGCCGCCATGCCAAGTGCCAGCGTGATGCCAAGGATGGCCTTTTTCCTGACCATGTCCCAGGAAAACGTGCGCATGACGCGTTTCCTGTAAACAAGAAGAAGGAAAGCAAAGGCCAGAAGGAAACGGAGCCCTAAGAGCTCGAAGGGATTCATGCTGACCAGCATGAACTTGGAAAACAGAAATGACGAGCTCCTTGCCACAATGACAGATGCCAGGAGCCACTTTGCTGCGGACGCGCTCATGAAAAGCACCTCTTTCGTACGGCATTCTAACTGATAAATTTTTTGATTTTTTAGGACTTTATGTATACCTTGTTTGATATCGAGTATATATCATCGGATTTATTGACGGAAGAGCAAGTTTCGCAATATAACCTTGATATACCGGCAAGCGTTAATGCAAATATTTTGCATTTCCCTGTTTTATAAATCTATTCTTTTGCTATAATAAAGAGAACGAAATAATAACGATTTTGTCACCCTCAAGTACAGCTTATAAATAATGTATATGATGTATCTTTAGAAATAAAGCGGACAAAAGAGTGCCATATCTCAAAGAAGGAGGCTTGTCCATGGACACTAACAAATACGCTGCTCTTCTCAGCATCATCCGGCTGGGAAGCTTGTCAGCTGCCGCAGAGAAGATAGGCTATTCACCCTCGGGCATGACAAGAATGATGGACAGCCTTGAAAATGAGATGGGCTTCCCACTTCTTCACAGAACCAGCCAGGGCGTACAGCTCACGGAAGAGGGAAAGCGCCTTCTCCCCTCGATCAGGGAACTGCTCCTTGCCGAGAAAAAGACGCGTGCTGTCCGCTGTGACATCCTTTCCCTGACAGCCGGCGAGCTTTTCATCGGATCCTATTCCAGCACTGCTGCTGTCTGGCTGCCGCCGGTGCTTCACCGCTACTGCGATCTTTATCCCGATGTAGCCGTGCACCTTAGGGAAGGAAGCAACCGTGAACTTTTGGAAGCGCTGCAGGACGGAGAACTCTCCTGCGCCATCCTTTCCGAACCCCGCTCCTACAAGGGCGACTGGATCCCGCTCATGGAAGACAGGTTGCTCGTGTGGCTTCCGGCAGACTCCAAGCTTGCCGAAAAGGAAGCCGTCCATCCCAAGGACCTCGACGGCCTCGACTTCGTCAGCCCGCCCCTTCATGCAGAAACTGACGTGGAAGCCATCTTTGAGAAACATGACATCCATCCGACCTTCCGCCTGACGACGAGCAGCAACTACACCGCATGGCGCATGGTCGCCGCCGGCCTGGGCGTATCGATCAACAACGAGCTCGTGAGTGAGAACTGGAAAGAAGACGTCGTGACACGCCCCTTCGTTCCGGAAGAAAAAATCACCCTGGGCATCGCCCTCCCGTCCCTCCGGGACGCCTCCCCCGCCCTGAAGAAATTCATCGCGGAAATGAAAGCGCACCTGGCAGGAGAAAAAGAATAAGAAGAAACAATGGAGAAGCTCCGACGGGGGCTTCTTTTTTATGGAGCATTTCGGAAATACGGCTTATAGGACATTTCGTGTTGTTTTTATAGT
>NZ_FR896414.1:0-7168 GCF_000435155.1 Dialister sp. CAG:357
GCATAAAGGTTCGCCGGGTGTTCAACTTATTATTTCAATTCGGGAAATAAATAAAAAGAAGAAAGGGCGGAGAAATGAATCATTTCCGAGGGCCCTTTTCTTTTACTCTTTATGGTGTGCTCCGCGGTTGACCTGAATGATTTCTTCATGGGTGGGCGCTTTGGCAAGGTGCATGAGGTGGTCATTGATGGCATCGCGTACGCCGGGCGCTTTTCCAGGGACGGCTTCCTGCAGGGCTTTTTCCATTTCTTCTTTATTGTAGTCGCAGCAGTAGCAGGGTGTCCCGGGCTGCTGGCGCCAGGATTCTTCGAGGGTGCCTCCGTCGACGGGATCGAAGCCCGCTTCATCGATCAGGCGCATGACGACGGCTTTGTCTTCCGCACTGTCTCCTGCAGCAGCGGCGGCAAGTCTTCCCTCGTCCCCTTTCTTTCTGCCCTTCTCTGCCAGGGTATCCCCCAGAACGTTGTTGAACGCTTTGATGATGGGATGCCCGATTTTCCCAGAAACCCAGAGGCTTTCTGTTTTTCCTTCGTCCAGTTCCTTGATATGGGAATCACGGAGGTCCGGATAATAATTGGACGTATCCACCACGATCGTCTTTCCTGCATCCTTGAAAAGATCCCTGGGAAGCTTCTCAATGGCAGGAAGAGGAACCGCCAGAATGACGACATCCTTTCCTTTGACGATTTCAGAAATATCCGAAGGCGCTGCGCCGATCTTCTCTGCAAACGCCCTGACGGCTTCCTTCCCTCTCGAATTGGCCACGCTGACCTGATGACCGGCCTTCACGAACTTCTCCGCCAAAGTCCCGCCGATATGCCCGACACCAATGACACCTATATTCATATCCACGCCTCCTATATATTGAAAGTTTTATATATATTATACACGAGGGGGAAAAGGGAGGGAACTGGGGAAACGAACTACAGCTCGGAGTAATCAACCCTATCCGCCGGCATCAGAATTTGGGGCCGGCACCTTCCCCGTCTGGGAAGGCGAGTATTGGCGGCGCTTTGGGAAGGCGAGTGTTGGCGGCGCTCGGGAAAGTCAGCGCCCAGTACATCCGAGCTTGCGAGTTTCCACAAAAAAAGATGCGGAACTGTTTGGGTTCCACATCTCTATTGATTCTGTTTCTTTTCTTATCTCTTTCCGATTCTTCTTGCTTTGTAGGCTTTGAGTTTGGCGTCGCGGATTTCGAGGTGTTCGAAGTATTTCTTGGTTTCTGCGACGATGACGCCTGTGAGGCCCAGGAGGGCAATAAGGTTCGGGATGGCCATGAGGCCGTTGACGATATCTGCGAGTGCCCAGATGGATTCGAGTTTCAGGAAGGCAGCGGATGCGAGGATGACGAGAAAGAGGACTCTGTAGAAGAGGATGCTCTTGGTGCCGAAGAGGTATTCCCAGCAGCGTTCGCCGTAGTAGTTCCATCCGAGGATGGTGGTGAAGGCGAAGAGTGCGAGAGATACGGTGAGAAGAATCGGCGCGAAGCCGCCATAGGTGACGGCAAATGCGTTCTGTGTAAGTTCAGCGCCGTTGGTGTCACCGAGCCACTGGCCGGATACGATGATGGTAAGACCGGTCAGGGTACAAATGATGATGGTGTCGATGAAGGTACCGGTCATGGAAATGAGGCCCTGTTCTGCCGGCCATTTTGTTTTAGCGGCAGCAGCGACGATCGGTGCGGAGCCTAAGCCGGATTCGTTGGAGAAGAGGCCTCTGGCGATACCGCTTCGCATAGCGAGCATGACGCCTGCGCCTGCAAAGCCGCCGGCAGCTGCGGTGCCGGAGAATGCGCCGGTGAATACCTGGCTGATGGCGCCCGGGAGGCCGCCTGCATTGAGTGCCAGGAAGATGACGGTAACGACGAAGTAGATGACGGCCATAGCCGGAACGATTTTTTCAGCAGCTTTTGCGATGGACTGGAGTCCGCCGAAGGTGATGATAGCTACGAGTACTGTAATAACGGCGCAGGTGATGTAGGTGGAAATGCCAAAGCCTGCTTCCACGGAGGAAATGATGGCGTTCATCTGTGTCGTGGTGCCGGAGCCAAGGAGGGCTACCATGCATCCGAAGAAGGCAAAGAGAACGGCGAGTGGTTTCCATTTCTTGCCAAGGCCCATTTCGATGTAGTACATCGGGCCGCCGGCGATGTTGCCGTTGTCGTCGACCTGACGGTATTTGACGGCAAGGCAGCCTTCTGCGTACTTTGTCGCCATGCCGAAGAAGGCGGCGAGCCACATCCAGAAGAGTGCGCCAGGGCCGCCGAGTTTGATAGCGGTAGCGACGCCGACGATGTTGCCGGTGCCGACGGTGGCAGCGAGCGCGGTACAAAGCGCTTTGAATGAATCAATGTCTCCTTCGCCCTTGTTTCTTGCGAAGAATATGAGCTTCAGAGCTCTCGGCAGTTTGACGACCTGCAGCAGTGTGAGCCGGAATGTGAGCCAGATGCCCGTACCGACAAGTAAGACTAAGAGCCACGGTCCCCAGACGATGCTGTCAATCTGGTTTAAGATGTCTAACAACATAGATTTTTCCTCCCATTTTCCCCAGATCCCCCACCCCTTTGGAGGGATCCACTACCTGAGAAAGACTTTCCTTTCCCAAAACCCATTAAAAAACCGCCGGCTCTAAAAATGAAAACAGAGCCGGCGGCCCATTGATTTCTCAAAGTCCTTGTCCGGCCCTGTCCTTTTGCCTGAGAGATTGAGGCTTGCGCCTTTTGCACCTTCGGCTTCCGCATCGTTTCAGCGGAGATCTCCAGAGTTATGTCCGCATACAGTTTCGTGTCCTTTGAACGCCTGATAGTGTTACTCCTTCGGCAGTCTCCGAAAGGTGTATATTGAATAAGTATACACTTTTCATCCTCGAGCTCTTTCTGTATGCATCATCCATTACGAATTGTATTGTTATTATAAGGCAAAGCAGGTGTATTGTACAATAGATTTTTTGTAAATTTTTTTATATTTCTATAAAAATTTCTTACAAGTTTTGCATATATAGTGGATACTTGTTGCATTATAAGCATACACAAGTCTATTTTATTACTATTATATATAGGAGAGCGTCATGAAGCTCATCACTCCCCATTTCCTTCCTTCTTATTCTGTGATCTGAATGTCAGAGGGCACTTCCTGTTCAGATGCGTTGACGACGACGGCAACGGCTGCATCGCCTGTGATGTTGAGGCAGGTGCGGAACATGTCGAGGACTCTGTCGATGCCGGCAACGAGTGCAAGGCCTTCGAGCGGAAGTCCGACGGACTGGAGTACCATGGCAAGCATGATGAGGCCTGCGCCCGGGACGCCGGCGGTGCCGATGGAGGCAAGGGTGCCGGTGAGGACGATCATCATCATCTGGTCAAAGGTGAGCGGTACGCCGAATACGTTGGCGATGAAAATGGAGCAGACGCCCATATAGAGAGCGGTGCCGTCCATATTGATGGTCGCGCCAAGAGGCAGTACGAAGGATGCGATGTCGCGGTGAACGCCGAGTTTTTCCTGGACGTTCTTCATGTTGACCGGAAGCGTGCCTGCGGAAGAGCAGGTGGTGAAGGCGATGGCCATCGCTTCGGACATGCCGCGGAAGAAGGTGACCGGGCTCATGTGAGCGGCGACGGTCGTCATGGCAGAGTAGACGCAGACGGCGTGGATGGTGCAGCCGATCAGCATGCAGATGATGACGGAGAGAAGCGGCAGGAGCACTTTCGGTCCGTTCATGACGACGACAGGAAGCAGCAGGCAGAAGACGCCGATCGGGGCGGTCTTCATGATCATGGCGATGATCTTGTAGCAGACTTCAGCGAATGCATCGAAGAAGCTGATCAGTGTCTCGGCTCTCTTGCCGCCGACGGAAATGATGCCGGCTCCGACGAAGAGGGCGAAGATGATGACTGGCAGGATGTCTGCCTTGGCCATGGATGCGATCGGGTTCGACGGGATCATGTCGACGAAGACCTGCATGATGCTCGGGGCTTCCTTGACCTTCGGCGCGGTCGCTCCGGCCATGCTCATGCCGGTGCCCGGATCAATGGCCAGGGCTACGGCAAAGCCGATCACGATGGCGATAGCGGTGGTCACCATGTAAATGGACAGCGTCTTGATACCGATACGGCCCAGTTTCTTCATATCCCCCATGGACGTCATGCCGACGACCAGGGAACAGAAGACGACAGGAACGATCATCATCTTGATCAGATTGATGAACATGGTGCCGATCGGGGCAATCCATGTCTTCACAGGCGCCGCCGCGCCTTCTCCCAATACCAGTCCGACGATGACGGACAGGACAAGGGAGGCAAAAATCTGTAACGAAAGATTCATAAATTCCCCTCCAGGTGCCTTTTAAGGCATTAAAAATGATAGACATATTATAGGAGCATACATAATAAAAAACTAATAGATTTCGTAAATTATCCATACATTTATATATGTACCCGTCTGAGATATTTAATAAATTATGTAAAGCATAACCTTTGTATTATAATTCATGAGATTTACTATTTCGCTTTATGAATCAACATGCATGAAAAAAAGAGCGCGATTGAGAATAACCGCGCTCCCTATGTAAATTCGCTATAGGAAGGAAATGAGATTTCCTTTCTGAAAAATAAACGGGAAACTTTATTTTCTAATGATATTCAAATCTTCTGGACCGCTTCTTCTGCGACCGTCTCCCCTGCCCTTGCTGCCTTTTCAGCGGCAATGACTTTCTGGTAGGAGAAGACTTCTTCCTTGATGACCGGTGCGAGGACGAGGATGGAGATCAGGTTCGGGATCGCCATGAGAGCGTTCGCGATGTCAGAGAGGCTCCAGACGAGGTCTAGGGTCTGGGTAGCACCTACGTAGACGACCATGGAGAAAGCGACGCGGTAGATGAGGTTGTACTTATGGGTGCCGAAGAGGTATTCCCATGCTTTTTCGCCGTTGTATTCCCAGCCGAGGATTGTGGAATATGCAAAGAGGATGATGCCGATGGAAACGATGTAGCTGCCGATCGGTCCGATATTGTGGGAGAAGGCTGCCATGGTGAGGGCCACGCCGGTCAGGGGCTTGCCGTCAGCGCCAAGGGTGCCGAGGACGCCGGAGGAAGCAATGGTGAGACCGGTGATGGAGCAAACGACGATGGTGTCGATGAAGGTGCCGGTCATGGAAATGTAGCCCTGTCTTGCCGGACGGTCAGTCGTGGAAGCAGCGGCCGAGATGGCAGCTGAGCCGAGGCCTGCTTCATTGGAGAAGCATCCTCTTGCCACGCCGTAGCGCATAGCGTTCATGACAGAAACAGTGATCGTACCGAGCACGCCGCCTTCGACAGCGGAAGGATCGAATGCCATCATGATGATCATGTAGAGGCCGTGCGGTACGTTTTCAATATTGAGGATGACGCAGAGGAGGCCGGCAGCGATGTAGAAGGCAGCCATGCCTGGAACGACGATGGAGGAAACTCTGGAAATGGAGGTGATGCCCCCTACGATGACGGCAAGGGTCATGACGGTCATGATGATGCCGCTGATTTCATTGGAAACACCGAATGTCGCATTGACGGCGGTGCTGATGGAATTCGCCTGGGTCATGTTGCCGATGCCGAAGGAGGCAATGACGGCAAAGAGAGCAAAGAGGAAACCCATCAAGATGCCGGCTTTCTTGTTCTTGAAGCCGTTCTTCATCGTGAACATCGGGCCGCCCTTCATTTCACCCTTCGCGTTCACTTCGCGGAACTTGAAGCCGAGCATGCATTCAGAGAATTTCGTGGACAGGCCGAAGCAGGCGGAAATCCACATCCAGACGAGAGCGCCCGGGCCGCCGGCAAACATAGCCGTCGCAACGCCCACGATATTTCCTGTGCCGATCGTAGCCGCCAGAGCGGTCATCAGCGCGGAGAAGGGAGAAACGTCGCCGCTGCCCCTTGAAGTCGTCCTAGACTCCTTCGAGAAAATGCTCTTCAGAGCATAAGGAAGATTTCTCCATGTGAGAAAGTGAAGAGTGAGGGTCATGTAAATCCCCGTGCCCACGAGGAGACAGAGCATAACCGGCCCCCATACGAAACTATCAGCCGCATTGGCCCATTGATTGAGTTCAGCCATATCCATTTTCGGCAGCTCCCTTCTTGATTACTTGCTATACGGGATTCAATAATTTTTGGAAACAAAAAAGCGCCGCACTCAGCCTTCAGAAAGATCTGAAGTGCAAAGCTGGCGCTATGTATGTATGCATCCACGCATAGCCGGGAGTTACCCTGCTGCCAGCCCTGTCCTTTTGCCTGAGAGATTCGGGATCAAAGATCCCTTTGCACCTTCGGCGTCCGCATCTTTTCAGCGGAACTCTCCAGAGATGTGTCCGTACACAGTTTCGTGTTCTCAGAACGCCTGATAGTGTTACTCCTTCGGCAGACATTTTCATGTCATTTTTCCGTGTACTTCATCCACCCTTATGGTACGGGAACCCGTACATTTCCACCACAAACCGGGACTCGTCATAGATTCCGCCCTCGGATGTGATTTGATTGAATTATACACGCATTTTTTCAAAAAGCAAGTACTTTTTCATATATTTTTTTATATATTGATACTATGTATTTTTCTAAATTCCGCATACATGAAAAACGCCGCCTGTATACTGTATATAGCATATACAGAGAGTATAAGGAACTAGTTTTCGGGACAGATGGAAATGGATGTACTATGTTTTTTGATAGAAAATATCTATGTAATTTTGAAACAGGAAAAAAACGGGAAAAAAATAAAAGATTAAAAACGCAGGGAATGGGAAGAGACAGATGGATAGAAAAACAAAAGAGGAGATTTTAAGAGCGCAGGATACCTTCCTTATATATATAGTATTTATATATAGAGCGGAGGATTAAAACCGGACAACCGAACTTCGTTCGTAGTAATCAACCCTAACCGCCACTTCGTGGCCCTCCTTCCCCGTCTGGGAAGGTCAACACCACTTACTTGCTTCGCAAAAGGAAAACAAGCAAACCGAACTTCGTTCGAGGAAAACCCTACAACCAGCCTAGCGGCTGAGGAACTACATCTCATTCGTCAGCTACGCTGACACCTTCTCTTTTCGGAGCAAGGTTAACACCCTTAAACCAAGGCTACGCCTTGATGAAAACCTCAAAACCTCGCTACGCTCGATGAAATGCAACTCATCCGTCGGCTCCGCCGCCA
>NZ_FR896415.1:0-12381 GCF_000435155.1 Dialister sp. CAG:357
GAGTCCCATTTCCGAAATAGATATAATTTCACGGAACTTCAGGATAAAAAGGTTAATGTCAGGAGAATTCTGCTGTTACTATCCACGCTATTTTTCTATTCATGGGTCATCTTACTTTTTGCCAGGATTGAATTTCCGGAAATGGTTACACGGGATACCATAAAAATAAGTTTAATCCCTATTTTTTATGGCTTAAATTGGTTTGTGTCCCGTTACATCCTTTTCACGCTATTTATCCCGTTTATCAATAGTTTTTTGACTTCCTTGAGCAAATACAGGTATCCTTTCTTTTCTACTGATATTATTTACCGTATATGCAGTACTCCCTGTCATCGGGATGAATAATTTCATAAATGGCAATAGAATGATGTTCTTTTTGGTCGTTTACTCTATTGGCGGGTATCTGAGACTGCATTGCCAGGACAAAATAAAGAGTATTTATCATACAAAATACAGGAACATATTGATTGCTGCTTTGATTCTTATTTTGCTCGGCAAAGGTGCATTGGAAATGTTAGGTGTTATTCTCAATAAGCCTAACGCTATAATAACTAAGCCGTCACTCTATTTTGGCGAAGTTGTTGGGATACCACTTGCAACGATTATGTTCCTGACTTTTGCGACAATGAAAATGCGTTATAACAAGTATATAAATATGTTGGCAGAAACCGTGCTTGGGGTGTACTTAATGATAACGAACTTTTCACGCAGACGATTATATGGGATCATATATTCCCAAATCTGAATTATATAACGAGTGATTATTATTTATTATTTTGGGCAGTTAAGATCTTGGGTGTATTTATTGTATGCAGCGCGATAGACTTCTTAAGAGGAAAGTATATTGAGCCGCATATTGAAAGGTTTATAGATCGTCATTTTGACTCATGGCTTGGATATTGGAATCGGATGGTTCTTAAGGCGAGAGCTGTGATTCATATTTAAAGCTAAAGAAGCTCATCATTCTGAAAGTTGGATGGTGAGCTTCTTTTTATATTTTATTAATTTAATTTCTTCCTACAGTCCAAATGCTATGCCTGCTGCGGCGGAGGCTATGATGTAGAAGAAGGGGTGTTTTTTGAATTTGACTAGTGTGTAGTAGACGACGGCGGCTAGGATGATGCATTTCCAGTTGAAGAGGGATGCTATGGATCCTGTGGCTTTGAAGGTGTCCATGTGGAGGAGGGCTACTTTGACTACGCCTATTTCAGCCGCTGCAATGAGGGCTGTGGAGGCGGGGCGGAGGCCATAGAAGATGCGGGCTACGGCCTGGCTGGTCCTGAATTTGTTGAGGACGGAGTAGATGGCGGAGATGATGAAGATGGCCGGGATGGTGAAGGCGATGACGGCTGTGACGCCGCCCAGGACGCCGGTGGTGAGGTAGCCGGCGTAGGTGGCCATGTTGACGCCCAGGGGCCCCGGGCAGGATTCAGCGACGGCGATCATGTTGGCAATGTCGGATGTGGTGTACCAGCCTGTGCGCTGGCCGATGTCGGTGATGAAGGGGAGGGCTGCGAGACCGCCACCGATGGCGAAGAGGCCTGTTTTAATGAATTCCCAGATGAGGCTTAAGTAAATGGTCATTTTTCACTGCCTCCTTTGATGGATTTGTCGGCATAGGGCTTCATGAAGTAGCCTACGGCAGCTGCGATGAGTACGGAGATGACGGGGGAGAATGGGGCAAAGAGGGCAAGGGCGAGGATCGCGAGGAAGATGAAGAACATGCCTTTGTCTTTGACGGATTTCTTCCCGAGTTTGATAACGGCATCGAGGATAAGGATGCAGACGCAGGCGCGGATGCCGGCGAAGGCGTGGACGACGATGGGGTTGTTCTCGAACTGCGTTAGGAAGAGGGCGATGATGGAGATGATGACCATGGATGGGAAGATGGTGCCGAGTGTGGCGAAGACGCCTCCCCAGAAGCCTTTGAGTTTGAGGCCAATGAACGTGGCAACGTTGACGGCGATCATGCCGGGCGTGACCTGGCTGATGGCATAGTAATCCATGAGGTCGTCCTCAGTCGCCCAGTGGCGGTCCTCGACAATTTCTCTCTGAAGAATCGGCAGGACGGCGTACCCTCCGCCGAAGGTGACGGCGCTGCATTTGGCGAAGACGAGGAAAAGTTCCAGAAGTAGTTTCATTTTAATCGGTCCTTTCTTACGAGGGTGATTGCGCTCTCTTTTCGATACTTGTATGATAGCAGGTAAGGAAGCATATTTAAAATATTTATTTCTTTACAAACCATACGAAAGGGCTATGGATCATGGATATCAAGCAGCTGAAATATTTCGTGGCAATTATTGAAGGGGGGACCATCACGGGCGCGGCAAAGCTCCTTCATGTTTCGCAGCCGCCTCTTTCGAATCAGATGCGTTTTCTGGAAAATGAGCTGGGCGCTGAGCTTTTCAGGCGAGGGGCCAGGCACATCACTCTCACGGAGGCGGGCGAGGTGCTGTACCGCTATGCGGTGGAAATCCTGGAGCTGGAACATGTGGCGAAGGAGGAAATCGGATCGATGCGCGCGGGGCAGAAGGGAAATCTCCGGCTCGGCCTTGTCTCTTCGTGCGCTTCGAATGAACTTTACGATGAGCTCCGTCTTTTCCATAAGGACTTTCCGGAAGTGCATGTAAAACTTTTTGAAGGAAATACGTATGAGCAGATGGAAATGCTCCGGAAAGGAAAGGTGGACGTCGCTGTCCTCCGCACGCCTTTCCCATCGTATGGCCTCGAGAGCGTGACAATCCGTCATGACAGGATGGCGGTCGCTGCCGCAAAGGGAAAGCTTCCGGTGACGAATGGCACTCTCACTCTCAAAGCGCTTGAGAAACGTCCGATCATCATTTACCGCCGCTGGGAGAAGCTGGTGCTCGATGAATTTGAAAAAGAAATGGCGGTGCCGGAAGTCTACTGCGTGACGGACGATGCAAGGACGAGTCTCCAGTGGGCGGAAGCCGGAATCGGGATTGCGATTGTTCCTGAGTCGATCCTCGCCTGGGGCAAGAATCTGGAGACGGCCTTCCTTGCTGAAAAGAATCTTGCGTCTTCTCTTTCCCTCGTCAAGCGCCGCGGTCAGCTGGCGAGCCGCGTGGCGGAATCGTTCTTCCGTTTTTTCAAGGAAGAGGAGGAGCGCGTCGAGGCAGAAAGACGATCGAGGGAAGGGATTTCAGATAAATAGAAAGTTTTCAATTTTGTATATTGACACTGTGTCAGTTGGTGGTATACTTAAATTGTTGACACAGTGTCAGCAAACTATTTTCGCTTCTCAAAAGCGCGCTGCATGACAGGAGGGAACATGAAAGATTCGAATGAAAGATCGATCGAGATTGTGATGGCCTGCCGTAAGTTGTACCGCACGATGAGTTACCAGGAGATCAGTCTGAAGGAGATCAGCTGCGAAATCAGCATTTCCCGTCCGTCAATCTACAATTACTTCGTTTCCAAGGAGGAGATTTTCCTTGAAATTCTCCGCGAGGAGTATGAGGCGTGGAGCCGCAGTCTCCTTGAAATTCTTCACGGGAACGAGAAGATGACGAAGGATGAATTCGCAGCGGCGCTGGCTCATTCGACGGAAGGGCGTGAGACGCTTTTCCGGATCCAGTGCATGAATCTCTATGACATCGAGGAGCACAGCAGGATCGAACGCCTGACGGAGTACAAGAAAGTCATCCGGAAGGTGATGGAAATCCTGAATGCCTGCCTCGTGAAGTTCTTCCCTTCGATGACCGAAGAGGAGAGGATTGGTTTCCTGTACACGCTCCTTCCCTTCATGTACGGGATTTATCCCTACGTGTATCCGACGGAGCGGCAGAAAGAGGCCATGCAGCGGGCAGGAATCCCCTGCCGCGGCGTGACAGCGGCGCAGCTTGTCTACGCTTGTGTCAGGAAGCTGCTCGGCTGAGCGGCTTCGGGTCTTTAGAATCATAATAATAATAGGTCAAGGGAGAAAGGCAGGAAGTCATCATGAAGAAAGTTGTGGCATATTTCTCGGCATCAGGTACGACGGCTGAAAAGGCAAAGGCTCTGGCAAAGATTGCAGGGGCGGACCTGAAGGAAATCGTTCCGAAGGAAAAGTACACGTCCAGGGATCTGAACTGGATGGACAAGAAGAGCCGCTCGTCCCTGGAATCAGCGGACGAAGACTGCCGTCCGGCCATCGAAGGCGGCGCTTTCAATCTCTCGGGCTATGACAGGGTGTACATCGGTTTCCCGATCTGGTGGTACACCGCGCCGAGGGTCATCCAGTCTTTCATCGAGACGAATGATCTCTCCGGCAAGGAAATATACTTATTCGCCACATCGGGCGGAAGTGATGCGGCCAAGGCTCTTTCAGATATGAAGAAGCTGTATCCGACACTTTCCTTCATGGGAGCTTCTCTCCTGAACGGCCCGGTCACAAAAGACATCGGCGGCTGAAAGGGTGGAACCATTCCGCTCCGGGCGGGCGGACATCCCGCAGGATTTCTCCTTAAAAGATTGTTATAAAGATTTGTGTTTTTTTCTTTGCTATGTTAAAATATATCTTGCAATTTAGCATACTCGAAAAAGCATGTAAAAGGTATCGAATTGTCGGGCATCCGACGGTGGTAGGTATCAATTTGTCGGAAAGCCGACTTAAGGAGGAATAGTTTTTATGAACGTTAAGGTAGAGGCACTGGACCAGCACAAAGTATCTCTGAATGTGGAAGTACCGGCAGAAGCAGTACAGAAAGGTTTCAAGACCGCTGTAGCACGCATCGCCAACCAGGTAAAGATCCCTGGCTTCCGCAAGGGCAAGGCAAGCCGCAAGATTCTTGAAATGCATTTCGGCAAGGAAGCTGTCGAAGCAGAAGCTAAGGACGTCGTCATCAATGACGCACTGAACGAAGCTCTGCAGCAGGAAAAACTGATTCCTGTCACAACTCCTGATGTAAAGGAAGACAAATTCTCTGAATCCGAAGGCGCTGTATTCACTGCTACTTTCGTTAAACGTCCGGAAGTAGAACTCGGCGAATACAAGGGGCTGGAAGCAGAACACGCTCAGCCGGAAATCTCTGACGATGAAGTCATGGAACAGCTGAAGCGCGGTGCTGAACAGAGCGCAAGACTTGAAAAGGCTGAAGACGGCGCTGTCCTGAAGAAGGGCGACTATGCTGTCATCGACTTCAAGGGCTTTGTTGACGGCGAACCATTCGAAGGCGGCGAAGGCAAGACCTATCCGCTGGAAATCGGTTCCCAGAGCTTCATTCCAGGTTTTGAAGACCAGCTCGAAGGCCACAAGGCAGGCGACGATGTAGATGTCAAGGTTACATTCCCGGCAGACTACTTCGTAGATGCTCTGAAGGGCAAGGAAGCTGAATTTAAAGTTCATATCAATGATGTAAAGCGCAAACAGCTGCCGGAAATCGATGACGAATTCGCTAAATCCGTCAGCCAGTTCGAAACCATCGACGAGCTGAAGGCAAGCCTGAAGCAGCAGATGCAGCTGCAGGCTCTCCAGCAGGCTGAAGAAGCTTACCACGACGCACTGGTAAACCAGGCTGTCGCAAACGCTAAAGTAGATATCCCGCATGAAATGGTTGATCAGCGCATCGACGAGATCGTTGAAGAAATCAAGATGAACCTCGAAAGCCAGAACATGTCTCTTGATGACTACCTCAAGAGAATGAACCAGACAGAAGCACAGCTCCGTGCTAACTACGAAGCTACTGCTGCTGAACAGGTAAGACAGGGTCTCGTCCTCGAAGCAATCGCTGACAAGGAAGACCTCCAGGTCACCAATGAAGATCTGTCCATGGAAGTTTACAGCATGGCTCATCAGTTCAACGCAGACCCTAACGATGTCATGAAGATCATTAAAGATGAAAACCGTGTAGGCATGCTCATCAACTCCGTCCTCCGCAAGAAGGCTGCCGCATTCATTTACGGCGCTGCCAAGAAGGCTGAAGCTGACAAGAAAGCTGAAGAAACCGCCGCTGAAGAAGCTGCAGAAGCAGCAACCGAAGGTGCCGCAGAAGCTCCGGCAGTCGCAGAAGACCGCGAAGCTGAACTCAATGCCATGACGGTCAAAGATCTGAAGCAGTATGCATTCGAAAAGGGCATCGCTCTGGATTCCAAAGCTAAAAAGGCTGAAATCATCGAAACCATCCTCCAGGCTGAAAGCAAGTAAGACTTCGCCCGAAGGTATATAGAAGAACCGCTTTTGCGGTATCGGAAATTTCATGTAATACACCGGTTTGCCGGTGCGGGGGAAGAGACGCGGGGATGACCGGCGTCTCTTTCGCCCATATGGAAAACGGAGGATTTCCCTGTTTTCCGCGGGAAAAGCTTAGAATCCGACTCCATTCATTTCCTATTTCCTTATCGGAAAGCCCGCTCCTTAAGGGAGAGCGGAATGAATGATTCATGAATGTGAATGCGCCGACGGCGCCGTTCAAAAAGAAAGGATGTTTATTTATGGCTTATGTACCGATCGTAGTGGAACAGACCGCACAGGGAGAACGTTCCTATGATATTTATTCCCGTCTTTTGAAAGACCGAATCATTTTCCTCGATGGTGAAATCGAGGATCATATGGCAAACATCATCATTGCCCAGCTCCTTTTCCTGGAAGCTGAAGATCCGTCGAAAGACATTCACCTCTATATCAACAGCCCGGGAGGCGTCGTCACCGCGGGCCTTGCTATTTATGACACCATGCAGTACATCCGTCCGGATGTGTCGACCATCTGCATCGGCTCCTGCGCCAGCATGGCAGCCGTCCTTCTCACTTCCGGTGCGCCGGGCAAGCGTTTCGCTCTCCTGCACTCCAATGTGATGATCCATCAGCCGCTGGGCGGCGTACAGGGCCAGGCTACGGAAATTGAAATCCATGCCCGTGAAATCCTGCGCCTGCGTGATGAACTGAACGGCATCCTTTCCAAGCACAGCGGACAGCCGATCGAGACGATCCGCCGCGATACCGAAAGAGATAACTTCATGACCGCGGAGATGGCGCAGAAGTACGGCCTCATCGACCGCGTACTTACCAGAAACGAGCTGGATGAATTAACGAAGAAATAAGGGAGGCTCCCATTGAACGAGAAACATGAAGGAACACCGGTCTGCAGCTTCTGCGGACGTTCCGGCGAAGAAGTTGAAAAGCTGATCGCAGGGCCGGGAGTCTATATCTGCAATGAATGTATCGAAGTGTGCGAAAACATCCTCAAAGAGGAAATGAAGGCAGACAAGCAGAAGTCTGTTCCGCACTTCAAGCTTCCCGTTCCGGAAGAAATCAAGAAGTACATGGATCAGTACGTCATCGAACAGGACGATGCCAAAACCGCTCTGGCCGTTGCCGTATACAACCATTACAAGAGAATCCAGTATGAGTCCACGGACGATGATGTAGAACTCCAGAAGTCCAATATCATCATGCTCGGGCCGACAGGCAGCGGCAAGACGCTCCTTGCCCAGACGCTCGCGCGTTTCCTGGACGTTCCTTTTGCGATTTCCGATGCAACGACCCTGACCGAAGCCGGCTATGTCGGCGAAGACGTCGAAAACATTCTCCTGCGCCTGATCCAGGCTGCCGACTATGATATCGACAAAGCGGAACGCGGTATCGTCTACATCGATGAAATCGATAAGATCGCAAGGAAGTCTGAAAACCCGTCCATCACCAGAGACGTATCCGGTGAAGGCGTACAGCAGGCACTTCTGAAGATTCTGGAAGGCACTGTTGCCAGCGTTCCTCCGCAGGGCGGCAGAAAGCATCCGAATCAGGAAATGATCCAGATTGATACATCGAACATTCTCTTCATCTGCGGCGGCGCTTTTGCCGGCATCGACAAAGTCATCGACAGAAGACTGACGAAGAGTGTCATGGGATTCGGCGCCGATATCGAAAAGAAGGATTCCAAGGACATGGCAGAACTCCTGCAGCAGGTCCAGCCGGAAGATCTTCTGAAATTCGGCCTCATCCCTGAATTCATCGGTCGTCTGCCGGTCATCGTGGCTCTGCATCCGCTGAATGAAGATGCGCTCGTCAGGATCCTCACGGAACCAAAGAACGCACTCGTCAAGCAGTACCAGAAGCTCCTTGCCATGGATCATGTCGAACTGGAATTCGACGATGGCGCCATCCACGCCATTGCCCGCCAGGCCATCGAGAGAAATACAGGAGCCAGAGGACTTCGCGCCATCATCGAGAAAATCATGCAGCATGTCATGTATGAAATCCCGGGGATGAAGGACGTCAGGAAGTGCATCGTCACTGAAGACGTCGTGCTGAAGTATTCTGATCCGGTCCTGATCAAGGAAGACGGAACAAAAGAATAATCCGTGCCCCGAGGGGCCGTATTCCAAATAAAAGCACATGGAGGCCGGAGCCAAATGGGACAACCACTTGACTCCGGCTCTTTCTGTAGAATCAGAGAGGGAAGAGACTGAGATATCGAAGTTTTTAAATTAAAAAGTAGACGCTTTAGGCCTTTCATGTGATACAATAGAGATATATTATGGAGGAACTATCTATGGATGAAATACAGAACGAAAATCAGCCTCTCAACCTCCCTGTAGTGGCGCTGAGAGATATAGTCATTTATCCCCGCATGTCCGTCAATCTGGACATCGGAAGAAAAGAATCCGTCGAAGCCGTGCGCTTTGCAGGGAAAGGCGAAAGATACCTCGTTATGGCCATGCAGAAGGATTCCCGCGTGGAAGTACCCCAGGAAGACGACCTTTACGACGTCTGCACTGTCGTCAAAGTGACACAGATGCTCCAGATGCCGGGAGGCCTCATCCGCGTGCTCGTCGAAGGCGTATCCCGCGTGAAACTCCTGAAGGTCACCCGCGGCGACCGTTTCCTGTCCGCTGATGTGGATGATATCGAAGAAATCAAGCCGGAAGATGAACTCCGCGCCGAAGCTTTCAGAAGAACACTCCTGAAGTCCTTCTTCGAATGGCTCCACAACACGAAGCAGGGCCTGCCCGAAGACCAGATGGAACAGCTGAAGAGCATCACCGATCCCGGCGAAACCGCCGATTTCATTGCGTCCCAGCTGCTTCTGAAGCCGCAGCAGAGACAGAGAGTCCTCGAAGAAGCCGACGTCGCATCCCGCCTGAAGCTCGTCCAGGGCTATCTTGATATGGAAATCGAGATCGTTCATCTCGAATCCGAAATCAGCTCTGACGTGCGCCAGAAGATGGACAAGGAACAGAAGGACTACTACTTAAGACAGAAAATTAAATCCATCCACGACCGTCTGGGCGACACCGTCAGCCAAGATCAGGAAGCGGAAGACTACAGGAAGAAACTGGCAGACTCTGCCATTCCTGAAGAATACAAGAAGAAACTCGAGAAGGAAATCAACCATCTCGAATCCATGCCGCCGATGATGGCAGAGACCGCTGTTGCCAGAAACTATCTGGACTGGGTCTTCTCTCTGCCATGGGACAAGGAAACGAAGGACTCCCTCGAACTCAAGAAGGCGCAGGAAGTTCTCGACCATGACCACTACGGCTTGGAAAAGATCAAGGAAAGAATTCTGGAATACCTCGCTGTCCGCATCCTTGCGCCTGAAGCGAAGGCTCCGATTATCTGCTTCGTAGGACCGCCAGGCGTCGGCAAGACATCGCTCGCACAGTCCATCGCCAGAGCCATGAACAGGAAGTATTGCCGTATTTCCTTAGGCGGCATCCATGATGAAGCTGAAATCCGCGGCCACCGCCGCACCTACATCGGTGCTATGCCAGGCCGCTTCATTGAAGCCATCAGCGAAGTCGGCGTCAACAACCCGCTGATGCTGCTGGACGAAATCGACAAGGTCGGCTCTGATTTTCGCGGTGATCCTGCTTCTGCACTGCTTGAAGCACTCGATCCGGAACAGAACAAAGCTTTCCACGATAACTACATCGACATTCCCTTCGATTTCTCGAAGGTTTTCTTCCTCGCGACGGCCAACAGCGTCTCCACCATCCCGGCTGCCCTGCTCGATCGTATGGAACTGATCGAACTCACTGGCTACACGGAAGAAGAGAAGCTGGAAATCGCGAAGAAATACCTCGTGCCGAGACAGAAAGAGAGAAACGGCCTGAAGGACGGAGACATCCGCTTCACTCCGGCGCTCCTGAAGAAAGTCATCACAGGATACACCAGAGAAGCAGGCGTCCGTAACCTTGAAAGAACCATCGGCGCCCTCTGCCGCAAGGTAGGCAAGAAGATCGTCCTCCAGGACGACAAGCTGCCGCCGCTTTCCGTCAAGACACTCGACAAGTACCTGGGACCAGTGAAATTTCTCCCGCTCGCTGAAGAACATCCGGATGCCGTAGGCCGCGTCAATGGCCTCGCATGGACGATCGCAGGCGGCGAAGTCCTCGACACCGAAGCCGTCACCATCAAGGGCAAGGGCCACCTGATCCTGACAGGCCAGATGGGCGATGTCATGAAGGAATCCGCTGAAACCGCGTACACCTACATTAGAAGCAAGGCCAAGGACCTGGGACTCAAGGATGATTTCTATGAAACCCTCGACACCCACATCCACCTGCCAGAAGGCGCCGTACCGAAAGACGGCCCGTCCGCGGGCATCACGATGGCAACCGCCATGGCATCTGCCTATACAGGCAGAAGAGTCAGAGGCGATACTGCTATGACCGGGGAAATCACCCTCACCGGCGAAGTCCTCCCGATCGGCGGCGTCAAGGAGAAAGTCCTGGCTGCCAACGAATTCGGCATCAAGCAGATCCTGCTGCCGGAAAAGAACAAGAGAGATCTCGAAGAACTGCCGAAGTCCGTACAGGACAAGCTGCAATTCGTCTATGTCAAGAACGTGCAGGAAGTCCTCGAACACGCATTGGTGAAATAAAGGAGGCATGAAGTGGCGGAAATCAAGGAAATAGAAAAATTTCATATTTTCTCGTCAGTATATTTCAGCTCTGCCGTCAACCGTAAGCAGTACGTGAACGACGGGCGGAAAGAAATCGCCTTCATCGGGCGTTCGAACGTAGGGAAATCCTCCCTCATCAACAACCTCTGCGGGCAGAGAAAGCTCGCCTACGTCAGCCGCGAACCGGGCAAGACAAGAACCATCAACTACTACGCCATCCAGTCCAGAAGAACCGTGGACGAACAGGAACAGCGACAGGAATGGTACCTCGTCGACCTGCCGGGCTACGGCTTTGCAAAGACAAGCCAGGAAAACAAGGACACATGGTCCACCTTCATCGACGACTACATCAAGAGCTCCCCGAGCCTTGTCATGGTAGGCCTCCTGATCGACCTGCGCCATCCAGGACTTCCGATCGACATGAAAGCCTACGAATGGCTCAGAGAAATCGCGCCGTCCTTAGTCGTCATCGGCACCAAGGAAGACAAGCTCAAGAGAAACGAAGCCAGAGAAAACCTCAAAAAGCTGAACAAACTCTTCCCGGCTGATTACCCGGCTATTTCCTACTCCTCCCTGAACGGAGACGGCAGAGACAGCCTCTACCGCCTGATCGAGCAGAAAGTCTGTGAATGACATGAAGAAGATCCTTCTTCTCGCATCCCTCTTCACCGCCTGCGCCATCGAGGCCTTCGCCTACAACGTCTATGCGCCGAATTCCTTCGACACAGTCAGCAAAGGAAACTACGCCTACAAGACCGTCTACACCATGTGCGAACAGGGCAAAGCCCCTGACTACACCACAGCCTTCTTCGACCGCCAGCTCACCAGATACGAACTCGCCGGCGTCATCAAGGATATCCTGGAAGGCGGCAAGACAGTCCCCGAAGACAACCCGAGCCTCATGAAACTCAGGAAAGACTACGCCAGAGAACTCGAAGCCCTGGGATGGAAACCACCCAAGAGACAACCCTCCAAAGAAAAGCCCATCCTTGAAATAGGAGGCGACAGCCGCATCCGCTACAACAACGGAGGCGACGCCGACGCCAGAGTCAGAGTAGCCGGAAGATGGAACATCACCGACAACACCAGCATACAAGCTGGAGGAGAAAAGAACGTAGAATGATGAATGAAAAACACCGCTGTTCTAAGCAGAAACTTGGAGCAGCGGTGTTTTTGCGTGGGGGAGGACCCTGAAACGCGAGCACCGCCAACACTCGCCTTCCCTGACGGGGAAGGGGGACCAGCTCATCTTTAAACTGTTGCTGGTGGATAGGGTTGATTATACCTTTAGGTTTTTATAAGTAAGGTTGTTTTGAACTTTCCTACAGCCATAGGCTGGTTGGCATATTTTCCCAATCACCATACTTGGCGGTTGTATGGTTTCTATATAAGAGCTTATTGATAGGAAAGCGTACCTTTGTCTTTTAGTGGTGCTGCCGGAGCGGAGAGGAAACCGAACAACCTCGCTTCGCTCGATAACTACATCTCATTCGAGAAATTTTTAAAAGGCGGATTGTATAATTAAGTTGAACACTTA
>NZ_FR896416.1:0-3067 GCF_000435155.1 Dialister sp. CAG:357
ATTTTTACCAACACGTTTTGTCCTATAACCCGAATTTTAGATTATAATAAACATATACTCAATTTCTATAGGAAACTGTTGGGGAATAGGATTAACCATGATAAATCAGAATACGATGAAAGTAATAAAGAGAGAAAAGAGAAATTCCTTATGGATATTTCGTATGATTTCTTTTGCTCTAACCACTCTTATATGCTTGGGAGTTTTTGCCTTTTTCAGAGAAGCACCATTTGGAGATAAAACGCTCGCAGCCAGTGATGCGTTTATTCAATACATGGATCTCATGGCATTTTTTAAGGATGTATTATCCGGGAATCAGTCTTTAACTTATACCATGACAAAAGGCCTCGGTGGGTCAGCCATTGGCATATTTTCTTATTATTTAGCATCGCCCACAGAATTGCTGCAGTTATTCTTTTCAAAAGACCAAGTGCCTGTTTCATATAATTTGGCAGCTGTCCTTAAAATGGGAATGGCATCATTGACGATGACATGGTTCTTGCAGGACCGATTCAATAACAAGATCTCCATGCTCCCTCTTATGGGACTTTCCATCGGCTATGGCCTGATGCACTACAATTTGTACCAAATCTGGAGTGCTATGTGGCTGGATGGCGTATACATGCTGCCGCTCATGATGCTCGGCGTATATAGAGCTGTGCATTTTGGGTCTATTGGCATGCTTTCCGTCAGTACTGCACTTTCAATTCTGCTTAATTGGTATACTGGCGGTATCAATTGTCTCTTCAGTGGTTTCTGGTTTCTGGCAGAAGAGACGTTGCTGCATTTCCAGAGGGGCGGAGCAAAGAAAGAATTTTTTAGTGATACAGTAAGATATGTCTTTGGTATGGTAACGGGGATTTTGATCAGCTCTATTCTTTTCCTCCCTACAATATTACAGCTTCGCGAAGGGATTGGAGGTTCTTTTGACTGGAATCAAATTTCTCTGGGCTTTCAGGGAGATATACTGGCATCTCTAGGCGCTTATTACATGGGAATTCATCCTAAGGAAATACCCAGTTTAGATTATATGTCTCTTTTCTGCGGGAGCTTGGCAGTTTCCGGGGCTTTGGCACTATTTGCCGTAAAAGATATCAAATGGAAATATAAAGCATTTGCTTTTTTGCTGATTGTTTTTTCTTTTCTGATGTTTCATTGGAAAATATTATTTTTTATGTTTTCACTTATGAAAAAGCCGATGGGATTCATGCCAAGGTACTCCTATCTGGGATCTTTTATTCTCATTTTTCTTTCAGGCTGTTATTTCTCCGACTGGAAAAAATGGGGGTTTGGTATTCGGCAGCTTATTATTTGTTTGCTGTTCCCTGTATCCCAGATACTGATTGAACGTTTGCGGCCGGCATTATACCAGAATTTCTTTTTGTTCAATATTGCATTTCTAGTGATTGTCCCCTGTATTCTCTATGAAATTGACAGGTCATACAGGATAAATGTAAAGAAAAATTTTATGATGGGGTTATTAGCATGCATGCTCATTTGGGAAATGAGCATGTCTGCATGTATATTTTTATCTATGCGAGGAGCGGGGAGTCTTTATACTTATCAATCTTATGATGATCAGCAAAGAACACAGATTCAGGAAATCAAAGCATATGATGGAGGAATCTACCGTATCAATCAGGTAATGAATAGGGGAGATATTCGCGCGAAAGATGAACAAGAAAAAAATAAGGGATTTAATCTTAATGAAAGTATGAATTTTAATTATTGGGGAATACAAGAATATACTTCATTGTTAAAAAAATCTCAGTTCAAATTATCGTCTAATATAGGATATTATGATTTTACTGAAAGGGCTAACAGATTTTATACTTCTATTCTTCCTGCAGATTCTCTCTTGGGAGTAAAATATTTGTTGTTGACAGAGCCAATAAAAGGACTTGAGTCAGATTTGCCATTTGGAATAAGTAATGGGAAAAAAGTATACAAAAATCCATATGCTCTGCCTATGGCGTTCATATATCGAGAGAATGATCAGATAATCCCCGGAGAATCTGATAATCCGTTTACTTATACAAATGCACTATACAGCAAACTAATTGGACATGCTGTAACAATTTATCATCCCGTATCATTTACAGAAATATGTGAAAATAGACATGAGATCTATGAAATCAATAATGGGGTGGACCCTATTTATGCATTTCTTATATGGGATGGACCTTACAGACAGGTGTCGATAAATGGAGAAAGCAGTCAAATTTTATATGATTCAGGGATGTTCTATATTCCTGCGACGGGCAGTCAGACTCGTGCGATTGATGTAGACCTTTCGGATGATATCCGGATGAAACAAGCACTTTTCTATGAAACGGATCTTTCAGCATTGAAAGAAATCTCTCGCGAAATCAATCAAAGAGCTGCTAAAAATCTTATGATTCGAGATGGAGAAATCAGTGGTACGGTAGAAGGAAGAGAAGGAGATATACTTTTCTTATCGGTTCCTTATGAAAATGGATGGACAGTCATGAGAAATGGCAAAGAGATTACTCCTGATATCTTTGCAGGATGTTTGATGAACATTCCTCTTGAGGAAGGAGAAAATCACATTCAAATGACATACCATATTCCAGGGCTGACAGCAGGGGCGGCTCTGACATTGATAGGTATTCTGCTTTTAGCTGGTAATCAATATAAAAGAAGAAAACAATAACGAAAATACACCAAGCAATTCACCTTGCTTGGTGTATTTTCGTTACTTGATAATTATAGAATCAAACTGCTTAAGGAATAAACTTATTTGGGAAGAGTAAAGCGACGCACAAAAACGTGTGAACCTCGATGCAGGGGGTTAAATACAAAGTGAGATAGTAGGTAAGAATGCTTAGAGCCCGACAAGGCAACAAAAAAGACACCACGGAGTCTAAGTCTCGTGATGTCTTCTTCCGGTGGGCGATAACAGGATCGAAATGGTTCGAAAACGAACCGGTTTTGAAGGAGCAAAGCGACACGCAAAAACGTGTGAGCTTCGATGCAGTGAGGTTAAATATTAAGTGAAGCAATCGGTAAGAATGGGGTTATAGGACAAAACGTGTTGGTAAAAATT
>NZ_FR896417.1:0-15956 GCF_000435155.1 Dialister sp. CAG:357
AGTATTCATTGGTTTTTATAAAAAGGTTTCACGAGCGCAGCGAGGTTGTGTGGTTTTGCACTTGACCTTGCCCTGGAAGGGAAGGTGCCCGACCCCAATTTCTGATGTCGGGCGGATGAGTTGCAGTTCCTTCGAGCGTCAGTTCGATTGTATGGTGTTCAGCCGCAGGCTGGTCGTCCTGTTTTAATTTCTTCATCCCACTAAAAAAGAACGCACGAAATGCTGTGCATTCTTTTTTTCCCATTTAGAGGACGCGGCCTAGGTCGCGTGCCATTTGTTTGTCCTTTTCCGGGGGACGGCCGGCGATGGTGAGGTAGCCTCCTATCATGGCGCCATTGAGGCCGGCGGCGAGTGCGAAGGACTGCATGTCGCGGAGGCCTCCTTCTCTTCCTGCGCATACGCGGATGATGGCGTGGGGCAGGATGAAGCGGTAGACGGCGAAGTAGCGGAGGATTTCAAGCGGCTGCGGCGGCTTGGTTTCTCCCATCGGGGTGCCCGGGATCGGGTTGAAGATGTTTAAGGGGACGGAGCGGATGTCTCTTTCCTTCAGGGCGAAGACCATGTCGAGGCGGTCCTTTTCCGTTTCTCCCAGGCCGAAGATGCCTCCGGAGCAGACGTCGAGTCCTGCGTCCTGGATGCGGCGGATGTGGTTCATTTTCTCGTCATAGGTATGCGTGGTGCATATTTCGGGGAAATAATCTCTCGACGTTTCCAGGTTGCAGTGGATTCTTTCGCAGCCTGCTTCCTTGAGTCTCTTCAGCTGTTCGTCGGTAAGGAGCCCCAGTGAGCAGCAGACGGAAAGTCCGGTGTGCTGTGTCACGAGGCGTACTGTTTCGACGATGGATTCGAATTGTTTGGGATCGGTCTGGCCTCTCCCGCTGGTGACGATGCCGAATCGTTCGGCGCCATAGGCTTCTGCCTGACGGGCTTCTTTGAGAAGTTCTTCAGGACGGCGGAGCGGATACTCCTTGACGCCTGTGTTGTACCAGCCTGACTGCGCGCAGAAGCGGCAGTTTTCGCTGCAGCGTCCGCTTCTTGCGTTGACGTCGCTGCAGAAGTGCATCTCATCTCCGCAGAAGGTGCGGCGGATGCGGTCGGCGGAGGCTATGAGGAAATAGGGTTCGCGCTTCCCGCAGTCGAGAAGTTTCTCCGCCATTTCCCTTGTTATTTCTCCGCCTTCCAGGACTTTGTCCATATACTCGGTAATGAGCGCTATATCCTGATTCATTGTCCCTCCCATTGGTTCTTCCCGGTATGATCAAGGAAAAAGGCACGCCCTGCGGCATGCCTCTTCCACTTACTGTACGTTCGGCATGGTTCTTGTACGACCGAGGTCGCGCAGCATGGTGAGATCATCATGCGGGTCAGATCCCTTGCTGGTGAGGTAGTTGCCGATCATGACGCCATTCATTCCGCCTGCCAGAGCCATGGACTGCAGGCTTCTTAAGTTCAGCTGGCGGCCGCCTGCTGTACGGATCTGTGCCTTTGGAAGCACGAAGCGGAACATAGCGAATGAACGGAGGATTTCCAATGGAGCCAGAGGCTCGTTGTGTTCATAAGGGGTTCCCGGAATCGGGTTCAGCACGTTGAGCGGAATCGCATCAATGTGCAGTTTCTTCAGATGGAAAGCCATCTCGACTCTCTGGTCGAGGGTTTCGCCCAGACCGAGGATGCCGCCGCAGCAGACGCGGATGCCGGCTTTCTGAGCACGCTGGATGTTCTCAGCTTTTTCCTCGGCGGTATGTGTGGTGCAGACTTCCTGGAAGAAGGAAGGTGCGGATTCAATGTTGCAGTGAAGACGGTTTACGCCGGCTTCTTTGAGCTGGTATGCCTGTTCCTGTGTGAGGAAACCAAGCGAGCAGCAGACTTCGATGCCGATTTCCGTGCGGATACGGCGGATGAGATGCAGAATTTCTGCGAAGTCTTTCGGATTTCTCTGATCACGGCCTGCGGTAACGATATCGAAGCGGGCAGCGCCTGCTTCTTTCGCTTTCTGGGCTGCTTTCATGACTTCTTCTTCCGGCAGGAAGGTGTAATTGTCTATGCCTGTGTCGTAACGGGCAGACTGGGCGCAGAACTTGCAGTCTTCCTGGCAGCGTCCGCTTCTTGCATTGACGATGGCGCAGAGGTCGACGCTTCTGCCGGAGAATTTCTGACGGATCTTATCAGCGCATGCCAGAAGAAGCATGGTGTCTTCGTCTGTCGTACGAATCAGTGCTTTTGCTTCTTCTTCGGTGATTTCTCCGCCGTCCAGAATTCTGTCTGTAATTTTTAAAATCTGTTCACAACCGCTTTCCATGAATGACCACTCCTTAAATGAATACATCCTGTTGTATAGTAACAGGGTCTCTCCTTGGTGAAACCTTACGCGTCAAATGCGTAATTCTGACCCCTCGGAAATCGGGAAATTTCCGTGAGGCTTAAAGCTGTGGCTGGGTTCTGCTTCTTCCCAGATCGTTGACCATGGTCAGGTCTTCTCTCGGATTTCTACCGCCGGTGGTCAGATAACCGCCGACCATGATGCCGTTCAGGCCGCCCGAGAGAGCATGTGCCTGGAGGCTGCGAAGATTGACTTCACGTCCGCCTGCTGTGCGGATGAGCGCTTTTGGAAGTACGAAGCGGAATACTGCAAATGTACGGAGCACTTCCAGCGGAGCCAGACGTTCGTTCGTGTAGAACGGTGTCCCTTCGACAGGGTTGAGGATATTCAACGGAACAGAGTCGATGTGGAGCTTTTTCAGATGGAATGCCATTTCCACACGCTGGTCGAGGTCTTCGCCCAGTCCGATGATGCCGCCCGAGCATACGCGGATGCCTGCCTTCTGCGCTGTCTGGATGATGTCTTCCTTATCTTCCATCGTGTGCGTGGTGCAGATTTCCGGGAAATACGACGGTGATGTTTCGATGTTGCAGTGGATTCTTGTGATGCCTGCTTCGCGAAGACGGATGGCCTGTTCCTCAGTGATGAGGCCCAGGGAGCAGCAGACTTCAATGCCCACCTGATCGTGAATCTTCTTCACGACATCGATGATTTCCTCGAATTCATTCGGATTATCCTGATTTCTTCCGCTCGTTACCAGAGAGAAACGGACAGCGCCCGCATCCTTGGCTTTCTTGGCAGCGGCCAGAATCTGGTCCTCCGGCAAAAGACGGTAAGTCGTAGCTCCCGTCCTGTAATGACCGGACTGCGCGCAGAATTTGCAGTCCTCCTGGCAGTGTCCGCTGCGCGCATTGATGATGGCGCAGAAGTCAACAGCATTGCCGTTGTACTTCTGACGGATCTTATCTGCCATAGCCAGAAGCAGCATGGTATCTTCATCCTTTGTACGGATCAGACGGCCTGCTTCTTCTCTAGTGATCTCTCCCCCGTCCAACACTTTGTTGGCCAGGCGGATGATTTCCTCACAAGAGCTTTCCATATGTAATTCCTCCCGAATAAAAAAATGGTTTCCCTGGTATTGGAGATTAACCTGTAAAATGACCGCAGGAATCTGCACTGTCACTTTATGAAATAGTATATTCTATAAACGGTTTATTTGTCAATTTCAGTATTTGCTTTAGTTCACAATAGGTTGACAAAGTAGACATTTAATCAAGCGTCTGGAATACACTGTGAAATCTTCGGTTTTATCGAAGGGAATGGGACATAGCGCCATAAAAATAAGGGCTCTTCTGACACGTGATGCATTGTCAAAAGGGCCCTTGATCGTCTACTAAGGAAATATGTATAAGTTGTCATATAAGATTTATATAACTTCAGGCGCTGCCTTGAGCGCTGCTGTTTTTGGACGCGAAAAAGTCCCGGCAAGGATTTTCGTCCTTGCCGGGACCTCCTCAGGAGTATATGCATCCGGCGGGAGAATCATCTCCCATGCGGCTCACCGGTCAGTCGATCTGAATTTTATGGGACGGTTCGATTTCAGGTTTCCCGGATTTCGGGAGCTCTACTTTCAAAACGCCATCCTTCAGGCTGGCTTTGATGCCCTCTTCCTTGACGCCACTCACGGCGAACTGACGCTGGAAACCGGCGGAGCTGCGTTCACGGCGGATAAACTTACGATCTGCGTCTTTCGTTTCCTTCGTGTCTTCTCTCTTTGCGGACAGGGACAGGATACCGTTTTCGTAAGTGACCTGAATCTCATCTTTCGTGTAGCCCGGCATGTCACAGGTTACTTCATAGTGATCTTTCAGATCTTCAATATCCGCTTTTGGAACGGAAACATAATCTTTGTAAATGGTCGGAACATCATCAAAGAAATGATCCAGGACCGTATCACCAAACAAACCATCAAATGGAATCAAGCTTCTCATAATAATGACCTCTTTCCTTTTGCGCTTGCATTTGCGTTGTCAAACTTTTAGGATTCCCGGGGCCCCTTTCCTCCTGACAACTATAGTATAGCACTTTTAGCACTTAAGTCAAGAGAGTGCTAAAAAAATTTTGACTTTTATTTTTCGATTTTTGAAAGTCCTCATATTTACGGAACATTCACGTTCTAAACTTATTGATTTTTTGACTTTTATTTTGCCAAAGTTAGCTATAAAGCACCATTCATTTTTCTTTTGAAAAGGAGAAATTGCATCAAAAAAATAAAAGAAGAAGCTGTGGAAAAAAGTACAATCATTTTGCCACAACCCCTTCTTTGTGTTGATATAGCTGCCCAGAGAATTAATCTAACATAGATATACAATCTCTACAATCTGAGAACCTCAAAACCTCGCTACGCTCGTGGAACTACTGTATTCCCCGGTTTCGCCGGGACCTTCTCCTTCGGAGCAAGGTTAACACCCTTAAACCGAACTTCGTTCGAGAAAAGGAGAAAGAGCGTCTTGGCGGATTTTGCCACAGCCCCTTCCTTTTTCAATTCTCAAATCAATCAAATCAGTTCAGCGCAAGTCCTTTGTCGATTTTTTCCAGGTTTTCTTTCATGGTCTTGACATAGTTTGCGTCTTGTTCGCCGCTTTCTATGGTGTCAAGGGTTTCGACTTTGGCGCCGGCTTCTTTGGAGATAGTCTCGGTCAGGGCCGGGCTGATCATGTCTTCGGTGAAGATGGTCTTGACGTTGTGCTTCTTGCAGAAGTCGATGATGTCTGCAAGTTTGGCCGGGGACGGTTCGCCGGATGCGAATGCGTCTTCGACGCTGGCCTGTGTCAGGCCGAAGTCACGGCAGAGGTAGCCGAAGGCTGCATGGCCTGCAACGAGTTCTTTGCTGTGGCCGGTGGAGAGTTTCTTTTTGTACTCTTCGGTCATAGCCGTGAGGTCTTTGTCGAGCTTCTCATAGTTCTTTTCGAAGTATTCCTTGTTTTCAGGAGAAGCGGTAGCAAGGGCATCAGCGATGTTCTTTGCTTCTTTTCTTGCTTCTTCCGGTCCGAGCCAGACGTGCGGGTCAAAGTCGCCGTGTTCCTTGATTTCATTCTTATCCGTCAGGCGGATGGGGTCGATTCCCTTGGATGCAACGACAGCGACGGGGCCGTCTTTCATGCTCTTGAGCATCTCTGGCGCCCAGCGTTCCATGCCCATCCCGTTGTAGATGAAGACTTTGGAATCTTTGACGCGCATCATGTCGGATGCTTTAGGTTCAAATTCGTGGGGTTCTGTGCCGTCTGGTATGATGACAGTGATAGCTACGCGGTCTCCCCCGATGGCCTGCGTGAGCTCTTTCATGGCTCCAAAGGATACGGTGACGGGAACTTTCCCTGCCGGGGCAGATGCCGCCGGTTTCTCTTCCTTGCCACAGCCTGCTGTAATGATGAGGCAAGCTGCCGCGCCAGCTAAAGCCAATTTTTTCCACAATTTCATGATAGAAATACTCCTTTTTCTTCTAATGGCGGCCAGGCCGCCGGATCCGAGTACCGGAGACGCATTCCCTTCCTCCCAGGAAATGCGGACTCATCAGCGCAGGACTTTTTTCGCCAGGATCGTCACAAGGAGCAGTCCGGCGGCAAAGAGCGCTGTGACGCCGCCCGGTGCTGCGCCTATGTAATAGGATGCGAAGAAGCCCCCCAGTATGGACAGGAAACTGTACACCATCGCGGCGAGGAAGGTTGCGCGGAAACCTTTCCCCAGCTGCAGCGCCGAGGCCACCGGAAGCGTGATCATCGAGGTAATGACTAATATCCCGACAGATCGGATGGAAACGGAGATGACAGCCGCCACAAGGAAGGCGAAGACATAATTCAGTACTTTGACGTGCGCGCCGGCAACGCGCGCTGCTTCTTCATCGTAGGTGATGTAGAGAAGCTGGTGATAGTTCAGGATAACCGTCAGGACGGCGGCAAGGCTCAGGAGCCCTGTGATCGCCATGTCCTCATTGCTGACCGTCAGCATCGAGCCGAAGAGGTAGGCGTCGGCATTGGCATGGAGACGCCCGGAGCTGATCAGCGTGATGGCGATGCCCACGGAGACGGAAAGGACGACGGACAGGATGAGGTCGGTATATTTCTTGAAATACTGCCGGAGAAATTCGATCATCATCCCCGCAAAGGCGGTGAAGACGAAGGAAACGAGGACAGGACTCTCCCGGAAGAGAAGCCCGAGCGTGACACCCGCCAGAGACGAGTGCGCCAGGGTATCCCCGATCATCGAGTACCGTTTCAGCACCAGGAAAAGCCCGATGCATGGGCAGAGAACGGCGATGCAGATGGAAATGATGAGCGCATTCTGCATGAAGGTATAACTAAACATGGCCGCCCTCCTTTTCTATGTATTCTTCTATATAATGGCGGACACTGCAGAGGTGGCCGTGTCCGTGTTCGACGTGGTAGAGGCGGTCGGATACTTTGCCTGCCTCAGCGAGGTTGTGCTCGACGGCAAGGATGGTGACGCCCTTGTCCTTATGGAGGGTATCGAGTTCCTTGTAGATGTCGCGCTGGCTGGTCAGGTCGACTCCGGTCGATGGTTCATCGAGGATGAGGAGATCAGGGCTTCCCATGAGCGCCCTTGCGATCAGCACTTTCTGATGCTGGCCGCCCGAGAGGCTTCCCATGAGCTGTTTCTTGTACCCTTCCATGCCTGTCACGGAAAGGACCTGATCCACGTCGATTTTCTTCAAATGCAGCAGTTTCCCGTAGGAATGGATGACTTCTTCCACGGTGATGGGAAAGGAGGCATCCGAGGCGAACCGCTGCGGTACGTAGCCGATGCGGCGGGCGCGGCGCGTGACCGTCCCGGAGACCGGTTTCAAGAAGCCCAGTATGATTTTCAGAAGAGTGCTCTTGCCGCTTCCATTATTTCCTACGATGGAAATATACTCTCCGCCCGCCAGATGGAAAGCGACGTTTTCCAGGAGCCAGGGAGCGCTCCCCGTGTAGGAAAAATATAAATTCTCAATGGTCAGCATGATGGATCCCTCCGGACCTGCAATGAAAAGGGCGGCTGCCAATCCCGCCGCTCTTTCGTAATCAATCTAATTCTTCTGCCGCTTTGCGGACAGCTTCAAATACTTCATGGAAGGACGCTTCATTTTCTTCCGCCAGTGCTTTCACGGATTCGTATTCCGGATAGTTGCGGACGGTATCGGAAAATATGACCTGCTTCACAAGTGCCTGCCCGAAAGGTGTTTCGACTTCCCTTTCTTCGCGCTTCAGGATGACGCGCATGACGCTTGGAAATTCGCGGACGCCGATGGTCGTCGTTTCGCGGAAAATGATGTCTTCCAGTGTTTCACGGATTTCCTTCTTGCAGATAACGGTCAGTTCCCAAGCAGGACGGTTCTTCTTCATGAATACCGGCGCATAGTGGACGTCGAGCGCCCCTGCCTGCATCAGCTTTTCAAGGGTGTAGCCCAGGACTTCGCCCGAGCAGTCGTCGATGTCGGTTTCAATCTTCAGGACTTCGTCTCTTTCTCCTTCTCCCTGATCGTCGGAAATGAGGAGTGCGCGGAGAATGCCGGCTCTTTCGGTGTAAGCGCGTTTGCCTGCGCCAAGGCCGATGCGTTCGATGCGGAAAAGGGACGGAAGCGTGTGGGATGTAGCCAGTGCGCATGCAATCGCAGCACCAGTCGGGGTGACGAATTCCCCTGTGGCATCCATGATTTCAAGCGGCATGCCGCAGGCAGTCACGATGTTCAGCGTAGCTGGCACCGGTACGGGCAGGCGGCCATGCTGGCAGCGGACAGTGCCTGTGCCTTCGGAAAGCTTTGGCACGATGACTTCGGAAATGCCAAGGCTGTCGAAGCAGACGGCAGCGGAAATGATATCCACGATGGAATCGACAGCGCCGACTTCGTGGAAGTGGACCTCATCGATCGGAAGGTTGTGTGCTTTCGCTTCTGCTTCCGCAATGAGCATGAAAATCTTCTTTGCGATTTCACGGGCATGATCCGTCATGGAAGCGCCGTCAATGACCGCCATGACATCCGCCAGATTGCGGTGTTCATGATGGTGGTGATGGCCATGAACGTGGTCATGATCATGATGATGGCCCTCTTCGCCATGGAAATGCGGGCAGTGATGTTCTTCATCATGGTGATGATGATGGTGTCCTTCCTCGCCATGGAAGTGCGGGCAATGGTGTTCTTCCTCATCATGATGGTGGTGATGAGGATGTTCTTCACCGTCTTCATGGCAGTGGCAGTGGTGCTCGCCTTCTTCGTCATGGTGATGATGATGTTCGCCGTCTTCATGGCAGTGGCAATGATGTTCGCCTTCTTCGTCATGATGATGATGATGTTCGCCTTCTTCGTCGTGATGGTGGTGGTGTTCACCCTCTTCATGGCAATGGCAGTGGTGCTCGCCTTCTTCATCATGATGGTGATGGTGTTCACCGTCTTCATGGCAGTGGCAATGGTGCTCCCCTTCCTCGTCATGATGGTGATGATGTTCTTCCGGGACATCGGAAGAAACGACCGGATCAGGGCCGTAAAGGTATGCCATGTCATGGTCGTTGTTTTCATGTTCTGCATCGAGGATGACATTGAAGTCGCAACAGTCGATGCCGGATTTCTGTACGCGGGAGATTTCTGTCTTGAAGCCCTTCACCGGAAGGGAAGCGAGTGCTGCTTCCAGTGCTTTCTGGTCAGCGCCCAAATCAAGCATGGCAGCAACGAACATATCTCCGCTGATGCCGGAACCGGTTTCCAGATATAATTTTTTACTCACTGATTTTTCCCCTTTCTGCAAGCCTGTTAATTTGGGTCGCCACGTAGCCGGCGCCAAATCCATTATCAATATTGACTGTGACGATGCCGTTCGCGCAGGAATTGATCATCGTCAGAAGCGCCGAAAGGCCGTGGAAGCTGGCGCCATAGCCGACCGATGTCGGAACGGCGATGACGGGATTCTTCACGAGGCCTCCGATGACAGAAGCAAGAGCCCCTTCCATCCCGGCGACGGCGACGACGCAGTTCGCGCTCCTGACCAGGGTTTCCTTGGAAAGGATCCTGTGGATGCCGCTCACGCCCACGTCGTAAATGCGCTCGACATGCGTGCCGAAGTATTCAGCCGTCTGGGCCGCTTCTTCGGCGACGGAAATGTCCGCCGTGCCGCCTGTGCAGACCGCGACGCAGCCGATGCGTTTCTTTCCTTCTTTTTCCTTCTTCAGGATATGGGAGACGGGGTCATAGGAAATGTCGGGGATCCTCTCTTTCACGAGTTCATACTGGTGGGAAGAAGCACGCGTCCCGAAGACTTCCCCGTCCAGCTCATAGAGCTTCTGGAAAATTTCTGCTATGAACTTGTCGGACTTTCCCTGGCAGTATACGACCTCGGCAAAGCCGGACCTTTCTCTTCTGTCCGTGTCGAGCTTTGCATATCCCATTTCCTCATACGAACGCGAAGCAGGGTTGGCGCGGAGCAGCTCTTCGGCCGCTGCCGTATCCATCGTCCCCTTCTTCACTTCTTCGAGTATTTCCCTGACATCCATCGTCTCACCGCTTTCTTACATTTCCAACTGATCCTTGCTCAATACTTCATCCATGCTTCCCATACGGTAGCCCAGAAGATCCATCGTCACATACGTGAAGCCGATCGCTTTGAATACGCGGGAGACTTCATCGTGCAGCTTGAAGAGCTTGAAGAGTTCTCCCGGGAGCACTTCGATACGCGCCAGATTTCCTTCATGCACGCGGACGCGGAGCTGTGTGAAGCCTTTGGAAAAAAGGAAATTCTCTGCTGCTTCGACCATCGCAAGCTTCTTGGCCGTGATGCCTTCGTTGTAAACGAAACGTGTCGCCATGCAGGCAAAGGACGGCTTGCTCCATGTGGCAAGGCCGGCTTCTTTGGAAAGGGCACGGATGTCTGCCTTGTAAAGTCCGGCATGACGGAGCGGGCTCTTGATGCCGAGCTCTGAAAGCGCTGTGAGACCAGGCCTGTACTGCGATGCATCGTTCATATTTGTCCCGTCGATGACGTAAGCGAAGCCTTCTTCTTTGGCAATCTGCTGCAGCGTGCTGAAAAGGAAGTGCTTGCAGAGATAGCAGCGGTTCGTCGGATTTTCAGCGAAGCCTTCGATGGCGAACTGGTCCATCTTGATGACCTTCTGGCGGATGCCTTCCTTCGTGCAGTATTCCATCGCGTCAGCCACTTCCCTTTCAGGAACGGATGCGAGATTCATCGTGACAGCCATGGCTTTGTCGCCGAGGACTTTATGAGCTTCATGCATAAGGTATGTGGAATCCACGCCGCCGGAGAACGCCAGCATGACGCTGCCGAGCTCCTTCAGGTATGCTTCCAGATCGTCTTGTTTCTTCTGTAATTCCTTAGTAAGCATAAGATTTCTCCATTCTTTTTTTGAAAAAGACCGCAGACTTCAGGCGCATGGCCGGAAGGAAAGAGAGCGGCTCTGTAACGCGGGGATTTCCCGTACTTTTTATTATAACATTTCATAGAACAGAGAAAACATGACAGATATGAATGTATAAAGAAAGCGGCTGTGGAAATGTAAAATCATTTCGTCACAGCCGCCTTTCGTGACGGTATATTTGACTAGAGGATACCCGCAAGTATCTTGGGATTAGCTGAAGACAGAAAACCATACAACCAGCCTTCGGCTGAGGAAATGCAACTCATCCGCCCGACATCAGAATTTGAGGTAGGGCACCTTCCCTTCCAGGGCAAGGTCAAACTGCCATAAAACTATTTTCCTTCCATCATCTTGCGGATTCGTTCCCTGCGTCTTCTTGCTGCTTCTTCATCGACGATGATATGATGTCCTGCCGATGTCACGACTTCCATAGGCTTTTCGGGAACGGCTTCCCTGCCATAAGTGCCGTAATCGAAATCGCCGCCAAGTGCGCAGCTTGCGCAGTCAGCGCCTCTTGCACCGCGCCACATGCGGTACAGGCAGTATCCGAACCAGCCTGCAATGACAGCGATGATGAGTCCTACAAATATATTGTTCATAGATGCCTCCCCTGGTATCTTTTGGAACGAAAATTAAGAACAAATCGAGTGAAAACCTTTCTCAATATGATTATAGCACGAAAGGCAACTTGGTCAAATGCGAAACGATTGCAGTTTCCTCAAAATTTCATGCGCGCCTTACTTCGAAATTCATCTATATCAAAGTGGGCAAACTCCCGTCTCTGTCTAATTTCTACGCCCTTTTAACTTGTACTGAAATACAAAACAAGGTATAATGAAATAATTGTAAAACGGAATTTAATGTAAAGGGAGCAAATTGTGAAAAGAAATCAGCACACCATCGGGAAAGATGTCACGTACAAGGGCCTGGGTCTCCACTCCGGCATGCCTGTCACCATGACCATGCATCCCGCCGCTCCGGGGACAGGAATCATTTTCAAGCGAAGCGACCTGCCCGGAGGACCGGAAGTGCCGGCACAGTCCCGGTACATCACCAATACGCTGCGCGCAACGACACTGGAAAAAGGCGAAGCAAAGGTCTTCACCGTCGAACATGTCCTCTCCGCGCTCTACGCACTCCAGATCGACAACTGCGTGATCGAAATGGATTCACCTGAACCGCCCGTAGGCGACGGCTCTGCGAAAACCTTCTGCGACATGGTTGAAGAAGCAGGCGTTGAAACACAGGATGAGATGATCCCGATCCTGACACTCGATACAAGCGCTGCTGTCTACGAAGACAACAAATTCATCACAGCCCTTCCCTATGACGGGCTCCGCATCACATTCACCTCGATCAATCCACATCCCCTTCTGGGCACACAGATGAGAGACGTCGTGATTGACCACGACTCCTATATGAAAGAAATCGCGCCGGCAAGAACGATCGGATTCACATGGGAACTCGAAGCCATGAGAAAGATGGGCCTTGGCAAAGGCGGCACACTGGAAAACGCCGTCGTTTACTCCGAGACCGAATGCCTCTCTCAGCTGCGCTTCCCCGACGAACTTGTCCGTCATAAGATACTCGACATTCTGGGAGACATTTCCCTCGTCGGCCCGCTTCATGCGCACATCATCGCCGTCCTCGGCAGCCATAAGCTGAACGCCGAACTTTCTGAGAAACTTCAGGCTTTGAAAAAAGACCTCAAGGAATAAAGGAATAAATCCGTACGCACTACCCACATTTCAAGGAGGAAATTATTATGGAAGAAACACAGGAAAAGTTACATCTGAACGTTGAAGAAATCATGGAAATCCTGCCACACCGCTATCCGATGCTTCTCGTCGACAAGATCACGGAAATGGTACCGATGGACTATGCGATCGGGCAGAAATCCGTCACCATGAATGAACCGTTCTTCCAGGGCCACTTCCCGGGCCGTCCGATCATGCCGGGCGCCCTCATCTGCGAAGCTATGGCTCAGGTAGGCGGCGTTGCCCTTCAGTATCCGGAAGAAAACAGAGGACTCATCCCCATGTTCACAGGCATGGAACGCGTCCATTTCCGTTCCCCGGTCGTACCGGGAGACGTTCTCGTCACCAAAGCTGTCATTGAAAAGATCAAGGGCCGCATGGGCAAAGTCCACTGCGAAGGCACCGTAGACGGCGTCCGCAAAGCAGATGCTGACTTCATCTTCTACCTGATGGATCCGAACAAATCCAAGAAATAAGACTCACCAATAAGCAAGACCGTCCAGGCCGCTTCCCCGCAGCAGGAAACAGCCGATTTCAAAATCATGGACAATCATTCAGGGACCCGCCCGGCTCCGCTGCCCGGCCGCCCGTAAAACAAAGGGGAAATATAAGAACATGGAATTAAAAGTGATCAAACCGATAGATCCGGCGATTCATCCGACTGCCATCATCAATCCTACCGCTATCATTCATAAAAACGTCACCATCGGACCATACGTAGTCATCGGTCCGAGATGCGAAATCGGAGAAGGCACCATCATTGAATCTCACGCTGTCATCGCAGAAAACGTCCGCATGGGCAAGAAGAACCACATCTTCCCGCACGCCGTCATCGGAGAAGCACCGCAGGACCTCAAGTATGCAGGCGAGTACAGCACCGTCGTCATCGGAGATGGAAACGACATCCACGAATTCGCTACCATCCACCGTGCAACCGGTGAAAACTGCGAAACCCGCATCGGTTCTCACAACATGCTTCAGGCATACACCCACGTAGCCCACAACAGCAACTTCGGCGATTACATCGTCGTATCCAGCTTCTCCGGCGTTGCCGGCCACGTCACTGTCGAAGACCATGCTGTCATCGGCGCCATGAGCGGCGTCCACCAGTTCGTCAAGATTGGTGCTTTTGCCATGATCGGCGGTATGTCCAAGATCGTTCAGGACGTATGCCCCTTTGTCATCGCTGACGGCAACCCTGCCAGAGTCGTAGGACTCAACGCAGTCGGCATTGCCAGAAACAAGATCCCGGCCGAATCCAAGAGCGCGCTCAAAAAAGCATACCGCCTCATTTTCCGCTCGGGCTTGAAACTCAACGATGCTATCCAGGAAATGGAACAGGAACTCCCGTCCACTCCGGAAATCGAACATCTTCTCCGGTTCCTCAGGAACTGTGACCGCGGCCTCTGCCGTACAAGAGACAGATAATACAGAAACCTCCCGTCGTCCCCTTTCGATTGGGAGGTTTTTTCGTGCCCGGAATACCCGCTATTTCCGACCCGCCATTGAACGTCAAAAAACTGACCGTCTCGAATCTGTAAAAATTTTCACGATTTCATATCGCATCTATTATGATATGATGAGAATTTATCACAATTGCAGAATTATTTGACAAACAGGTCTATAATATAAGAAAGTGTCCGACAGTCAATTTTTAACGTTACTAATGAAATGGGGAATGGATCATGGAACTTAAAGCTATCAGACCACTAGAGCCGGACATTCATCCGACGGCCATCATCGACCCGACGGCAATCCTGCATCACAACGTGAAAATCGGACCGTACGCCGTCATCGGCCCAGGGTGTGAAATCGGAGAAGGCAGCATCATCGAATCCCATGCCGTCATTGCGGAAAACGTGCGCATGGGCAAAAACAATCACATCTTCCCGCAAGCCGTCATCGGAGAAGCGCCGCAGGACCTGAAATTCAAAGGTGAATACAGCACCGTCGTCATCGGGGACGAAAATGAAATCAGAGAATTCGCCACCATCCACCGCGCGACCGGCGAAAACTGCGAGACCCGCATCGGATCCCACAATATGCTTCAGGCATACACCCACGTAGCCCACAACAGCTGCTTCGGCGATTACATCGTCGTATCCAGCTTCTCAGGCGTAGCAGGCCACGTCACCGTCGAAGACCATGCCGTCATCGGCACCATGAGCGGCGTCCACCAGTTCGTCAAAGTAGGAGCCCTCGCCATGGTAGGCGGCATGTCCAAGATCGTTCAGGACGTATGCCCCTTCGTCATCGCCGACGGCAACCCCGCCAGAGTCGTAGGCTTGAACAGCGTAGGCATCGCAAGAAACAACATCTCTGCCGACGTCAAGAGCGCCCTCAAGAAAGCCTACCGCCTCCTCTTCCGCTCGGGCTTGAAACTCAACGAAGCCATAGAAGAAATGGAACAGGAACTCCCCTCTACCCCGGAAATCGAGCACCTGCTCTACTTCCTGAGAAACTGCGACAGAGGCCTCTGCCGTACAAGAGACAGATAAAAGATTGTAATAAGAAGAGGCTGTGCCAAAATCCGCTAAAACGCTGCTTTTTCCTTTTCTCGAGCGAAGCGAGGTTTAAGGGTGTTAACCTTGCTCCGAAGGAGAAGGTCCCGGCGAAGCCGGGGAATACAGTAGTTCTCGAGCGAAGCGAAATTTTATGGTTTTCAAGCAGAACCAATAAATACAGTTGTTAGATAACCTTTTAATGAAATATCCCAACACAAAAAGGAGCTGCAGAAATGATTGTACATTTCTACAGCCCCTCATTTTTACTGGTTATACGATTCTGATACTGCCATTTCTGTTTCTTCCATTTCGTCTTCCATTCTTCCGATGCCTTTTGGAATCAGTGTGACGATAGCGAGGATGGCGAGGAGGCCGAAGGCTACGTTGACGAGGATGCCGGCGGTAGCAGCGGCGGCGAGGTTTGTGCTTTCGGCGAAGGCTCCGTAGACAGCGGCGGAGATGGCTACGCCGAAGGCGCCTCCCAAGGAGCTGGCCATTTTATAGACACCGGCTGCCTGGCCGACTTTGTCGGACGGTGCATTGGAGACGGAGGTGTCGGTGGACGGGGTCGCGTAGATGCCGAGGCCAAATCCGAAGAGGCAGAAGCCTACAAAGACGACGACGGTATAGGTGAGGTCCGGGAGGAAGGTCAGGCCCATCATGGCGATGCCTGCTGTAGTGATGGAGGCGCCCCACTGCATCGGTTTTCTGGCACCGACTCTCTGGAGGATCTTTTCTCCGACGCGGATCATGGCAAGGACGGCGACGAGGTAGCCGAGGGAGAGCATGCCGGACTGGAAGGCGGTGAAACCGCGGCCTACCTGCGCATAGGTATTGGCGACGATCAGTGTGCCTGCGACGGCATTCAGGAGGAAGTTCGACGCGGCAGCACCGGCATAGGGCTTGCTCCTGAAGAGTTTGAAATCAAGGAGTGCGTTGTGTTTATTTCTTTCC
>NZ_FR896417.1:15987-18317 GCF_000435155.1 Dialister sp. CAG:357
TTTCACAAATGCGGCAAATCCGATCAGGATGGTGGCAAGAAGGCCGAGTGTCCTTCCGCTCGTCCAGCCAAAGGCAGCGCCGAAGTTGATGAATATATTCAGTGCGACCATGGTCACGATGAAAATGGAAAGGCCTGCAAAGTCGAAATGGAAGGGTTCGTCGGAATCTCTTTTGCTTTCCGGCGTCGCCCAGAGGAGTATCATGCCAAGGGCAGCGAAAATGATGGAAAAGACGAAGATGCCTCGCCAGCCGAAGCTGGATGCAATGGCGCCGCCCGCGAAGGATGCGATGCCGCCGCCTCCCCGGGAGCCGATAGACCAGAAGCTCAGGGCTCTCTGGCGGGCTTTCCCTTCGAAATAGGCATTCATGAGGGCAATGGTCGAAGGCATGATGCATGCGGCCGACAAACCCTGAATGATGCGGCCCGCGATGAGGAGCACCGCGCCCTGCGAAAGGACGAGGCAGGAAGAGCCGATGATGCTCAGGACAAATCCCAGGTAAGCAATCTTCTTCCTACCGGTCTTATCCGCCAGACCTCCGGCAGCCACGATGAAGAGGCCCGAGAAAAGAGCCGTCAGGCTGACCGCAATATTCAGCGTATCCAGCGGAATCCCAAGATCCGCCTGCACGGCAGGTCCGACATTCACGATGGCCTGCGCGAAAAGCCAGAACGTAATCACGCCAAAAACAATCCCGGCGATCATCCGGTCTGTCCCTTTATACCCCATTTTCATACTTTCGACATTCTTCCTTCTCAGACGGATTTCCAGAAGATCCGCTGAGCTTTGACCATAAGAAATTCCGAAAAAAAGATGTTCCCGCATCCTCTTTCGGTTGTCTAAGGCATCCCGCCTTAGAGCGCATACGTCTATTATATGAAAAAAAAGAGCCAATCACAAATTTGATTTGACAAAAACGCATGATTGGCATGGAACGATGTGGGAATTAGAAGGATGGGTGGGGAAATGGAAAACCATACAGCCTCGCTTCGCTCGTGGTAATCAACCCTATCCGCCCTTTTTAAAAACTGCACCTTTGGGAAACCCTAAAACCAGCCTACGGCTGAGGAAATGCTGTTTCCGCCCGGCATAAGAATTTAAGGCCGGGCACCTTCCCTTCCAGGGCAAGGTCAAAACCGGCCTACGGCCCTTCTTCCCCGTCTGGGAAGGCAAGTATTAGCGGCGCTCAGGGAAATACACCGGCCCTACCGCCCATTTCCCTACGCAAAAAGGGCTGTGATGAATGGTTTCCCATTTACCACAGTCCTTCTTTTTATTCTTTATTCTGCTTTGTTTTCGGCTGTTTTCAGTTCTGGTTTGTCGTCTTTGATGTATTCCTTGAGGACGTGTTTGCGGAGGGTCCCGTCGTCCAGGGGCGAGAGTTTCGAGGTGTAGAGGAATACTTTGCCATTGGTCTTCGGGATGGAGATGATGGTGTGGACGTCCCAGGTGAAGTTGCCGTCGGCGCCTTTGGTTCTGAAGTAGTCGGCAATCATGCCTTCGGGGCTGTCTTCGATGCGCTGTTCCATGTTATCGAGACGGACGAATTCGAGGAAGCGTTCCTGGTCATCCGGGTGGATGTTCTGTCTTGCGTAGCTCAGGCGAACTTCTTCAAGGCCGTAGGTCTTCTGATGGAGGAATTCCCAGGAGCTGGCGGAGGCGACAATCGGGTTACAGGAGTTTTCGTCGAAGTTGATGATAAAAACGGTATTGTAGAGGTAGTAGATATTTCTGACAAGGCCGTCGAGCATGTCCTGCTGGCGCTGGTCGCTGTTGAATGTGACGTTGATAAGTTCAGTCCTGTGGATGTGCTTATTTCCGCAGGAGGCGATGGTCTTGCAGCGCAGGCGCATGTACTGGTTCTTGGATGTATAGGTAAGGACCTGCTCTTTCCCGGATTCCGCGATTTCATTGGCAAAATTCCTGAAAAGGTGGGACAGCTGCGAGGCATTGTCGTTGATCGTATGCTCGGACATGTCCGTAGAGGTCGTCCCGGCAGTAGCGAGGGATTTCATGAATTCATTATTGACGAAGAGGTATCTGAATTTCGTTCCGTCGTCTTCCAGAAGGGCAAACGGGCAGTTCGTCAGGAAATCTTCTCTTCCTGCTGCATCATAGTACTGCGCCATTTCTCTTGTTTCCGTGACCCAGTGCTGTTCTTTGATGCGTTCTACGACGTTATCGTAAGGCATTGGTTTTCCGAAGTAGTAGCCCTGGATTTTTTCGCATCCGATGCTCTTCAGGAAATTGAGCTGTTCTTTCGTCTCGACGCCTTCAGCGAGTGTCTGCACGCCGATTTTTTTGGCCATGCGGACGGTGCTTTCGATGAC
>NZ_FR896417.1:18349-20795 GCF_000435155.1 Dialister sp. CAG:357
GACGCTCTTCGCTTTTTCGGTGAAGTGCGCCAGGAATTCCATATCGATCTTCAGTTCATCGAAGCTGTAGTCCTTGAGGACATTCATCGAGGAATAGCCGCTGCCGAAGTCGTCCATCCAGACCTGGAAGCCTGCTTTATGGAAATTGTCGATTTCTTCGCTGATCTTGCGGAAGTCATGGACGAAGACGCTTTCAGTGATTTCCACATTCAGCATGTAGTGCGGGACGCAGTACTTGTCGGTGATGCGGTTCAGTTCCTCGAGCACTTCGCAGGTGAAGAAGTCGATGCGGGAAAAGTTGAAGGAAACGGGCACAACCGGTTCTCCGCGGTTGACGCGTTCCCTGTAGTTCTGGCAGACATGCTCGATCATGTACATATCGAGCTTGCTGATTTGACGGCTGTCTTCGAGAGCCGGGATGAAGATGCCGGTCGAAATGAAGCCCTTCTCAGGATCTTCCCAGCGGGCCAGTGCCTCCAGGCCGCAGAGCGTGCCGGAAAGGGAACGCATGACAGGCTGGTAGTAGACCTTGATATATCCGTTCTTCAGTGCTTCGTCGATATGGTAGACAGCGTAATTTCTGAGCTCGGACAGGTTCCAGACTTCATCGGTATATTCGAGGATATGGACATCGAGGCGGTCGCGGATGCTGTCGCAGGCAAGCTTGGCCAGATCGCAGGCAAGTTCCGGATTGACATTGAAATCGGTGACATGGTACACGCCGAATTTCGCATCGAGGCGTACGCCGCTTCTGAGGCTCACAAGCTTCTGATAGACCTCGCGGGCCCTCAGCTTCAGATCCACATAATCGGTCAGGACGACGAAATGGTCGTCAGCAAAACGCGCGATGTAATCATGCGGGAATACTTCCTTCAGTATATCCGCCACATCACGCAGCAGCTGGTCGCCTTCCTTGCCGCCGTACTGCACGTTGAACATTTTGAAATTCTTGATATTGAAATAGAGGATTGCCGTCTCGGGCGCTTCTGTATTGAAGCTGCGGTGCTTGAGTTCATTGCCCGCATGTTCCAGGAATCGCTTCTGCCCGGGGAATCCCGTCAGCGAATCAATGTCCCTCGTCAGATCCTTGACACGCGAGTCCATGACAAAGGCGCAGAAAACATCTCCTTCGCCGGGCAGTTTCACCCTGCGTCCGAAGTTTTCCACGTACACAATTTTCCCCGTGATGGTTCTCACTCTGTAATTCACGTAATCATGGAGGTCCTTGCTGGAACGCATCTGTTCGTCGATCTCGCGTTCCACGCGGCCTACATCATCGATATACACAAAATGACGGAATGAGCCGAAAGTGTAATTGATAAATTCATGCGCATCTTTGCACTCCAGCATCTGAATGACGCCCTTGCTCGCATAAAGGATTTCCTTTTCCCGGGTACCCCGATACACAAGCACACCACCCGGGAGTTCGTCCAGAACACTTCTGAACGCATCCGGGATACCGTTGCCCGGATATGTTAATTCTCCCATCGCTCTTCACTTTCCTATTCTTCTGAAATTGACGCCGGCCTTCCCTTGCCGCGTCTTTATAATGTCCGGACTCTTCCGTTCCATGACAGCTTTTTGCCTTTATAAGTATGTCGAATTATATCGTTCTTGTATAGGTTATTATCGCTGCCAATACACCTCGCATACCCTTTCCGCGGGAATCCGCCATCCGCGAGAAAACCTTGGAGACGCGGAAAAAGCGGGACAAAAAGCCCCTCCGCATTTCCGGTAAACGTACCGTTCCCTTCCTTATAGAATATTTAAGGAATTAGATATACTAAATATTTATAACATCTCTATTAATAAATATCTCTAAATAGAATTTATTTGCATGGTTTCGCAATAATATTTTTATGAATTATTTATATTTATCTATAGTATATATGTTTTTCAGGGAAATTGCAAAGGAGGAAAGCGCAGCAGAATGAATTTTGCTCAACTTTCCTCCCTTTTATTTCCGATTCCTCAAGATTTCAGCCAATCATAGCCCATGCGGCAGGCACCGGCAAGTCCTGCATCGTCTCCCAAAGCGGGCGGGACGATGTAGTCCGAGAGGTCTCCGTCAAGGATCGGTGCATGGACGTAGCCGTGCATCTGGTCCTTTACCCTTTCCCTGACCATCGGGAAGAGGGATTCCTGGTGCATGACGCCGTCCCCCAGGATGATGATATCCGGCGAGCAGAGAAGCGCGATCTGTGATACGCCCTGCGAGAGATAGAACGCTTCCATCTCCCAGACTTCGCTGCGGCTTCCCAGGTTTTCCCCCTTCTCGCCCCATCGTTTTTCGATGGCAGGCCCTGCGGCATACCCTTCGAGGCATCCGGCAGGCAGGAAGGAATCCCTGTGGAAGGTGCAGCAGCCTTCATACGTATCTCCAGGCGCGCGGACGACAGGCATGTGGCCGCCTTCGGGATGGACGAGGCCGTGGAGAGGCTTGCCG
>NZ_FR896417.1:20818-25378 GCF_000435155.1 Dialister sp. CAG:357
TGCCGCCGATCGAAAGGCCGACACCGATGCCGGTCCCGACGGTGATGTAAGCGACGACGGACTTCCCCTTTCCTGCGCCGTAAGCGCCTTCACCAAGCGCCGCGCCGTTCACGTCCGTATCGAGCACGGCCGGCACGCCGATTTCCTTTTCGAAAGGTCCCAGAAGATCGAAATGCTCCCAGCCCTTCTTCGGTGTCGCCATGATATGGCCGTAAGTCGCAGAGTCCTTCCGGAGATCCAGCGGTCCGAAGCAGGCAACGCCCAATGCTTTGATCGGGAAATCTTTGAAATAGTCCGCCGCTTTCCTGACTGCCTCTTCCGGGCGCCCTGTCGCAAAGCGCATCCGGTCCAGGATATGGATGCCTTCCTCCGTTACCTCTGCCGCTCCGCAGACGATCTTCGTCCCGCCGGCCTCAATTCCTCCGATCAGCATTTCTTTCCTCACTTTCCATATCCATCGGAATCCGTCCTGCTGCCAGATCTTCCTCATCATAGGCAGGGATTCCGGCCTCCTTCAGCATCGCGGCAAAGACGCCTTCTCCGGGCACCCTTGTCCCGGAAAATGTACCGTCATAGACTTCATGTACGCCGCAGGTCGGGCTTCTTGCTTTCAGAATGGCAAAGGCAATGTCTTCACCCTCGATTTCTTTCATGATCTTTCTTGCGCCGGCTCTGTAGATTTCATCCATATCCGTCCCGTCTTTCCGGACGATACGGCCGCGTAGGATTTCCACGGGCGGACGCGGAATGGGCATGCCGGCAGCAACTTCGGGGCAGACGGGGATGACGTCCATCCCTGCTACGAAGGAAATGACGCCTTTATCCGTATTCGCGCCTCCCTTGTAGCGGCAGGGAACGCCAAGGAGACAGGCACTCACGATGACCTTCATGATTTTGCCACCGAGAAATGCAGACGGGAAACGGCTTCCGTCAGCGCATCATACGGCAGGTACGTCGCGGCATAGAGGTACGTGTCATTTCCGATCGGCTCGATGTAGTAATTGACCAGTCCCTGCGGTCCTGCCATGCCGTAGCTGAACGTCTCGCCGTCCTGCTTGTAAATGTCTGCTACGCCCATCTCATTCACACGGTCGAGGAGCTGCGCCTTCTGTGCTTTCGTGAGGAATACGCAGGTCAGCATGACTTTCTTCGCCTGATGGACGATGAGCGAATCGCTCGTATACTCCATCGAATAATCATCCTTCGTGTCGAGCTTGACCTCCAGCTTCTCGCCAGCCGGTGTCTTGAAGGAAAGCGACTGCGTATTCCCGCAGCCCGCCATCATGAAGACCGCCACAAGGACGAGAAGGAAGGACAGCGCTTTCTTCCAGGATTCTCTTGCCAGTTCCGTCATATATACTCCATTTCTATTTCTATTTCTATTTCTAGTAAAAAGATAAGCTGCGGCAAAATGCGCGATCATCCTGCCACATCCGCTTTTTCTCTGAAATTTATCTATCGAGGAAATAGACAAATTCAGTCCTAACAAAAATCTGATAAAAATAAGAAGGGCTGGTCTGCCCAGATAAAGCATGAAAAACCATACAGCCGGCCTGCGGCCTGGGAAATGACCATGAAAAACCATACAACCGGACTTCGTCCGTGGTAATCAACCCTATCCGCCCTTCGGGCACCTTCCCCGTCTGGGAAGGTGAGTCAGCATTCTACCGCAATCCCTCCCTCTTTATGCAATTATTCTTTGGTAAATTTGGCTCCTTCTTTCCATGCGCGGCCTGCGACGTCGCCTAAGCGGATGTAGGTGCCGTGGACGGGGTCGAATGTCAGAGGTTCGATGAGAGATGGGTCGAGCTTGCCGCCGGTCAGGACGGATTCATCAGCCAGGATGTTGACGATTTCTCCTACGATGTACCAGTCTTCGCCTTCCTGTGTGGTCTTCACGACCTTGCATTCGAATGTGAGCGGGAATTCTTCAATGACAGGAGCGTCCACATGCTCGCTCTTGACGGCATGGAAGCCTGCTTTCTCGATTTTCCCTTTTACCTTGTGGCCGCTGACGGTGCCGAAGTAGTCAGCTTCTGCCATCGTCTTCACGGTCGCCATACTGACGGTGAAGGCGCCGGTTTCCAGGATGTTGTCCGTCGTCTTGTGATTATGGTCGAGCATGAAGCCGATCTTGTTCGTGTCATAGATGCCGCCCCAGGCAGTAACCATGGCATCAGTCTCCCCTGCTTTGTCCTGGGAAGCGATGACGAGCGCCGGCTGCGGATAAATCCATGATGCGGGCTTGAAACTTTTCTTCATAGAAATCCCTCCTCTATCCAAAATTTCCTTTATTTTATTTATACATTCTAAAGATTATTATACCACGGGCGGGGAGCGCGAGCGCCCTTCCCCGTTGGCCCCGCGCAGTAAAAATCCCGATGGAATCCGGGAAGAGATTCCATCGGGAGGAAGGGATTATTTATGTATATCCTCAGGAGAGGAGGTACATATAAAAAGGAATGAAGAAGATCCCCAGCATCAGGGAGACGCAGTTGATCATCGTCGAGTAATCGGCATCGGCGCCGACGGAATTGGCGAGAATCGTCATGTTCGTCATAGCCGGCATGCCTGCCTGCATGAGGAAGACCTTCGCGGACATCGCGCTGACCGGAATGAACGGCAGCAGGATGAAAAGGCAGAGCGGTGAAAGGACGAAACGTCCAAACATCGCGCCCACAAGATCGCGGTCGAGACGGATCGCGGAGAACGGAATATGCGCCATCTGGATCCCGATGACGATAAGGGCCATCGGCGTTGCGATATTTCCTACGTAATGGCATGCCGTCAAAAAGAAGTGCGGCAGCGGAATATTGAGGAGAATGAGGAGAACGCCTGTGATGAATCCCATGAGCGGCGGTGTGCGCAGCTTCAGGAGCATTTCCTTCACAGTGAATTTATGGTCACCGCCGGCATCCTTGACGATGAGGTACGCGCCAAGAAACCAGAACATCGCGGTATTTGCGATATAGTACAGCATGCAGGAAGGCACGCTCGCTTCACCGAAGAGTGCCATATTGACCGGAAGGCCGATGAAGATGGCATTCGCAATGCAGCAGGTGCAGGTGAAGACGCCGCGGCGGCTCTTCGTGATATTCAGCACTTTGGCCAGGACGCGGCCGGCGAGGTACGCCACGAAAATCGAGGCAAAAGGAAGAAGCATGTCCGGCGCTGTTTCGATCAGCTGGTCATGCGTGAAATTCGAGTATAAAGAGTAAATCATCAGAGGCGGCAGCGCCACTGACATCGTAAACTTCGTCAGATCTTTCCCGGCGGACTCCCAGAAGAAACCCATTCGGCTCAAAAAGAAACCTAGACCCGCAATCACAGCTACTTCAAAAATACCTGACAACCCCTGCAGAATCGCATCCATACCCCAAATACCTCAAATTTTCTAAATTTTCAATAACTAACCCAAGATTTATACAAAATTGCACTGAAATTCTGTTTACAGCATAGCCTATCTTGTCATATAATTCAAATTAAGATAATGAATTTCACTTATAACGATTCAGCATAATTAGACATCTCGATTGTTCTATGTTCATTATTTTTTCGAATAAGCGGAATCGCGTATTCGCATAAGTTCTTTTTTATCAATAGAATAGGGGGGAATTCACTTGAATCTGGAATTTTACAAAAATTTCATTGCGATCGTCGAGGCGGGGGGCCTCAATAAGGCATCGCGCCAGATCCATGTCGCACAGCCTGCACTGACCCGTCAGCTCCAGCTGATGGAAAAAGAATACGGGGCTGCGCTCGTCGACCCAAGAAGAGGCCGGCACAGTTTGAAACTCACGGAAGCCGGATGGATCTTCTATCGCCAGGCAAAACAGATTTATGAGACAGACCAGACAACGCACGCGGAAATCGAAGCGCTCACAGCAGGCCTCACAGGCACCCTGCGCATCAGCGTCTTCCCGTCGTACGCGCCTTTCCTGTTCCAGAAAATCATTCCGCAGTTCCATGAGAAATACCCGGACCTCTGCTTCCGCATCCGCGAATCCTATCACACTACGCTCGTCGACGACATCCGCACCGGCGTCTCTGAAATAGGCATCGCCAATGCGCCGCTTCCTGATCCGTCCTTCTTTAAGATCCTCAGAAAAGAAGAATGCCAGATCATGATCGCAGGCCCGAAGGGAAGCCCGCTTCTTGAAGAAAACGAGACCATCACGCCCGACATGCTCGCCGGACAGCCTCTCGCCGTCAGCAGAAGCACCGAAGAAATCATCAAGAAACTCTTCCGCTCCCACAACATCGTCCCGAGAATCCTCTTCTCCGTCGACACACGCTCCTCCGCCATGGACGCCGCTGAAAGCAAAATGGCATTCGGCATCGTCGTCAGGGACGAAGGCGATATCTATCCGACAGAAACCCTCACCTTCCGTCCGCTCGCCATGCCAGACGTACCGATTGGAAAGACCTTCTTCTGCCAGAAAGGCCATCGCCTGAGCAAAGCCATGGAAGAATTCCTGGCAGCATTCCCGGAAACCGCTGAAATCGAAGAATAATAGAACATAAACATAAAAAGAGCACATAAAGCCAGCGTGCTTTCGT
>NZ_FR896418.1:0-21649 GCF_000435155.1 Dialister sp. CAG:357
GAAACATGGATTATTTCTTTACCCTTATCCGATTTCATTCTTTACCTGCGGATTATTCATCCCCCAAATTTCCGTGAAGAGCCAAAATAATTCATTTCCTAGGAAAGATAAAATACCATTTTAGCCCGTATTTACAAGTTGTCTGAGACTTTTTACCAACACGTTTTGTCCACCCTTTAAGAATTACTGAAAGTCTTAAAATGCCGATGGAGCCCGATAAATACGGGTTCCATCGGCATTAAAACCAACCCGAAATGTCCTATAAGCCTCAGTATGCATGACCCCGGAATCCGCATAAAAGCAGAAAAGGCTCCCCTCTTCGGAGAGCCTTTCCCGTGTGAAATTGTCTATACCAGGCGGAATGCCGTGGTTTCGTCTTAGTCCAGGAAAGCCATTTCTTCCTTCCAGGATGCGGAGGCTTCCTTCATCTTGGCGATGGTTTCGGAGGCATGGGCTTCCTGTCTTTCGATGGACTTGCGTCCGGTGCCGCCGTAGCTTTCACGGAGGTTGACGCAGTTTTCGATTTTCAGTGCTTCCAGGATATCTTCCTCAAAGAGAGGGCTCATGGATTTGAATTCGTCCATGGTGAGATCCAGGAGATACTTATGGTGTTCGATGCAGTAATGGACGGCGCTGCCGACGACAGCATGGGCCTGGCGGAAAGGAAGTCCTTTCTTGGCAAGGTAGTCTGCCATGTCGGTGGCATTCGAGAAGTCGTGTTCAAGGGCTTCGCGTGTCTTGTCGCCATTGACGGTCATGGTGGAAATCATGCCGGCATAGATGTCGAGGGCAAAGTAGAGCGTGTCGATGGCATCAAATACGCCTTCCTTGTCTTCCTGCATGTCCTTGTCATAGGCAAGCGGCAGGCCCTTCATGACAGTGAGAAGGCCGATGAGATGCCCGTAGACACGGCCTGTCTTTCCGCGGATGAGTTCGCACATGTCCGGATTTTTCTTCTGGGGCATGATGGAGCTTCCTGTGGAATAGCCGTCGTCGAGTTCGATGAACTGGAATTCGCTGGTGCTCCAGTAAATGAATTCTTCGGACAGGCGGGACAGGTGCATGGCGCAGATGGATGCGAAGGACAGGAACTGCAGGAGGTAGTCTCTGTCAGAGACGGCATCCAGGCTGTTTCCATAGACGGAGGAGAAATGGAGGTCCTCTGCTTCTTCGAGCGGATTGGTGTCATAGGTTGTACCCGCCAGAGCGCATGCTCCGATCGGGGACATGTCGCAGGCTTCGTAGCAGTCTTCGAGGCGTTTGAAGTCTCTTTCGAGCATGGCAAAGTATGCAAGCATGTGGTGCGCGAAGTAGACAGGCTGCGCACGCTGCATATGGGTATATCCCGGGATGATGACGTCCTTGTACTTGACAGCGGCGGAGAGGAGCGCGCTCTCGACAGCGATGAGCTTTTCAGAGAGACGGCCGATCTGGCGCTTCATGTACATATGGAGATCCAGGGCGCACTGGTCGTTTCTGGATCTTGCGGTGTGCAGGCGGGCACCGGCATCGCCGATGTCGTCCGTCAGCCGCTTTTCGATATTCATATGGATATCTTCGAGTTCGATGGAGAAGTCAAACTGTCCCTCATCGATCTGTTTCTTGATTTTCTTGAGACCCGCTGTGATTTTTTCCTGATCTTCAGCGGAGATGATGCCGTGAGCAGCCAGCATTTTCGCATGGGCGATCGATCCGGCGATATCTTCCCTGTACATCCGGCAGTCGTAGGAAATGGAGGCGTTGAAATCCAGCGCATTCTTTTCCTCGGCTTTCGTGAAGCGGCCTCCCCACATCATTTCACTCATTTTTCATTCTTCTCCTTCATCAGGGCTCTGATGGTGAGCGGAAGTCCGAAGAGGTTGATGAAGCCTTCTGCATCAGCCTGGTTGTAAACGTCGTCTTCACCAAAGGTTACGAATTCTTCGTTGTAGAGGGAGTACGGGCTTGTTGCGCCTGCGCTCATGATGTTGCCCTTGTAGAGACGGAGTTTGACAGTACCGGTGACGGTTTCAGAGGTCTTGTCGGCAAATGCCTGCAGTGCTTCACGGAGCGGTGCAAACCACATGCCGTCGTATACGAGTTCGCTGTATTTGACAGCTGCGACTTCCTTGAAGTGGAAGGTAGCGCGGTCAAGGCAGAGTCTTTCGAGTTCGGTGTGTGCGTAGAAGAGGATGGATCCGCATGGGTTTTCATAAACGCCACGGGATTTCATGCCTACGAGTCTGTTTTCAACGAGGTCATTGATACCTACGCCGTTCTTTGCGCCGATGGCATTCAGTGTGTTGACGAGTTCGACGCCGTCCATCTTCTTGCCATTGACAGCAACCGGTACGCCTGCTTCGAAGTCGATGGAAACGAATTCCGGCTTGTCAGGAGCGTCTTCCGGATCGCAGGTAACGAGGTACATATCCTTGTGAGGAGCGTTTGCCGGGTTTTCCAGATCGTCGCCTTCATGGGACAGGTGCCACATATTCCAGTCCATGGAGTACGGGTATTTCTGGGCAGCTTTTTCTTCTTCGGACTGCTTTTCATCGTACTTGTCGATCGGCACGCCATGTTCTTCAGCGTACTTCATTTCATCTTCTCTGGACTTCATGTCCCAGATTCTCCAGGGAGCGATGATCTTCATATGCGGAGCGAGTGCTTTGATGGTCAGTTCGAAACGAACCTGGTCATTGCCCTTGCCGGTAGCGCCGTGGCAGATAGCGTCAGCGCCGTATTTCTTGGCCATGTCGACGAGGCATTTGCCGATGAGCGGACGAGCGAAGGAGGTGCCCAGGAGGTACTTGCCTTCATAGATGCCGTCAGCTTTCAGTACGTTGTAAGCGTATTCTTCGATGAATTCTTTTCTAACGTCGAGGGTTTCAGCGACGGATGCACCGGATTTCAGTGCTTTTTCATGGATGGCATCGAAGTCTTCCGGCTGCCCGAGGTTTACGGTGCAGGCAATAACTTCACAGCCATAATTTTCTTTCAGCCACGGAATGATAACGGATGTATCCAGTCCGCCGGAATAAGCAAGAACTACTTTTTTAACGCCATTGATATCTGTCATAATGATGACCGCCTTTCCAAATAAGTAATAGACAATTTCTCTGGCCCTTCACGGGGGCTTTTCTGAAGATGAAATAATTATACAACGCGATGTATAATTACGCAATAGGCAAAACTGTATTTTTTTCAACTTTTTTGGAATTTTCTGCATATATTTTGGAAATAACTCGTATTTATCGAATAAAATTGCATACATATTTTGTAAATTTCCAAAATCTTCATATGCATATTATGCAGTATATTGCGCATAAACGATCATTCAGGGCAAAAAGAGAGAGCCCTGGAACGGTCTCGTCCATAGGCTCTCTTATATGACTTATTCTTCTATTCTTTCTTCTTGGATCCAGCAGCGATAGCGACGCCGATCAGCGCAAGGATGCCTGCCATGATGGCAATCTTTCCGTAGGATGCCGGTTCCTTGAGGAGGAGTCTCTTCCTGACTGCATCAAGCTTGGTCATCGGCTTTACAGCCGTAAGAGCGAGGGCTCCCAGTTTGTAATCGGTATCCAGGTCGCGGAAACCTGCATTCAGGAAAAGTTCTTCGAGTTCTTCCTGATGGAAAATTTTCATGCCTGGGATGATCTTCTCGTAGATGTCATCAAGGGGGCAGGTGCCGCCTTTGGAATTGACGGCAAGGAAAATGCCGCCCGGCTTCAGTACGCGGAGGATTTCCCTGACGCATTCGTCCGGATTCTTCCAGAAGTACATCGTTTCCGATGCCATGACGAGATCGAAGCGGTTATCTCCGAAGGGGAGAATGTCTGCCGTTCCCTCATAGACGTCGCAGCGTCCGTCCGCAATGGCTTCGCGGTTCAGTGCAAAGGACATGGATACCGCTGTCTCGGACGGGTCGATGCCTGTCACATGGCCTTTCGGTGCTGCACGGAGAAGGCGCTGGATATTCCTGCCTCCGCCGCATCCGATATCCAGGATGTCAGCATCGTCATGGATTTCCACATGGGACAGTCCCCAGCGCGACAAGGGAATTGTCATCAAATTCATACCTTTGTACATAGCTTTCACTGCTTTTTCCCTTAAACAGGGACAATTGAGTTTCGTCAGGGACTCCATCATTACCGCCTCCGTTTTATACAACAGCCTTCGAACCTTTTCTATATTATATCGCCTCTATGGGCATAGAGACAATGGTACTCTTTTGGAAATCACTTACTTTCCATTTTCTGTCTCTTTCTCCCCCCTTCTATTTCGCCAGTCTGTTACAGGACAAATAGCAGTTTTAGTATATACTCTGCATCTATATTTTCACCTGTCACTTCCCCCGCTGATTCCTCTTCAAATGGTCTAAAAACTTCTGAAAATCAGCTGCCCGGTTTTTGCGAAATTCTCCTGAGATCCGCCATTTTCCTTCATTTTGCGGTACTTTCCATTTCCCTATTTTATGATCCTATCCGCTGCTTTTTCATACCATTTTACCTTTTGTAAAATATAAATTAAATATAAAAGAGTTATTAAAATAATTTTACACTTATAATGAATCATGATAAAATTAGTGTAGGTACATATGCGAAGAACGAACCGGCATCCGCAGGTCTACGGGTTCTTCGGATTCTTTACTGCAAGAAGGATCTCATATGTCTATCAATATATCTATTCCTACCATCCTGCAGGTCAGCCTGGAATTCTGGGGGGTGCATCATTTCCCTCATCATCGCTCTCCTGACGACGCATAGGATCCCTGAAAATGACAAGCCGGGAAAACGTCTCTGGCTTCTGCTCCTGACGAATGTGCTGACGATTTCATGCGACAGCATGTCCTGCCTTTACCGCGGGGATGAATCGGAGCTAGGCATCTGGATTTCACAGTCGGCCAATATTGCCGTCTATGTCCTGATGCTCGTTTTTGCTGTAGAATTCACGTACTATCTCCATGCCCGTCTGAGAGTCCGTTCTGCCGTCTGGCTCTACTTCAATGAAGCGGCGGCAGCCATCGGACTTGTGCTCCTCGGCGTGACGCAGTTCACCGGGTTCTTCTATTTCTACGACATCCACAATAACTACCTGAGAGGTCCTGGATTCCTCTGCTTCTACGGCATTCTTGTTATCATTTATGGGCACTGCCTCTACAAAATCCATCAGCGCCGTGACCGTATCATCAAGGAAGACAGGTACTGCCTGGCAGCTGTTTTCGGCGTGCTCATCATTTCCGGCATCCTTCAGCTTGCGTTCACGTCCTTTGCTTCTATCAATATCGGCGCAACGATCGGTACCATGATCCTTTACCTCTGGCATTTCTTCAAGGTACAGGACCTTGAAAGCGACCGTGATCTGCGCTTTGCCCTGACAGAACAGAAACGGACCATCAAGGCACTCGAGGAATCGCAGTCCCAGGAACGCAGGACAAGGGAAAAGCTCGACAAGTACAAGGGTATTTTCAAGAAACAGCAGGACGACCACCAGAAGACGCTCGAAGTGCTGGACCGTTCCGAAGCCAAGGCGAAGGAAACGCAGAAAGCGCTTGAAGAAGCGCAGTATAAAGAACGCAAGACAAAGCATGCTCTCAATGAGGAGCAGGACAGCCACAAGAAAACGATCGAAGCGCTGGACCGCTCTGAATCCAGGCAGAAAGAAACGCAGCAGGCCCTCGATGAAGCGAGAAGCCAGCTGGAGGATCTCAATGCCGGCGAAAGCGGAAAGGAGAGCCTATGAAACAGCTGCAAAAGCACTTGATCATCATACTGGTCATGGGCATCATGCTCGCAGCGGCGCTGATCGGCGGCATCTCCACTTTCACCTTCCGCGAAATCAGCAGCAATGATAACCGCGCCATCATGAAGTCCATCCAGCAGACGGATATGGAAGAGCTGAATGATACGCTGCGCGTAACGGCACAGACGGTCAATGCACTGACCGCCAGCTATGCGGACATCGTCCCTGACGACCTTTCTCTCCTGAAAGATCCCGAATTCCTCTCCGCTTACGAAGACAAGACGGAAAATCTTGGCTACCATCTTCTCTCTGAGAATTTCAAGATTGCTTCCCTCTACTACCGCTTGAGCCCGGAACTCACGAATAACCCGCAGGCAGGCTACACTGTAGCACGCTCGGCAGACGGGATCAGTGTCCTCAAACTGACGCCGGTCAACCTGCATAAATTCGATGAAGACGACATGAACCATGTAGGCTGGTACTACGTGCCGGTTTCCCGCAAGGAACCGACCTGGCTTCCTCCTTACTACAATACGATGATGGGCGGCCAGTGTATTTCCTATGTCCGTCCGATTTACAAGGGCGATACCCTGATCGGCATTGTCGGCGCAGATATCGACTTCGATGAATTCTGCAAGCGCATCAACAACATGACGGCTTATGAATCAGGCTTTGCCGTTCTCTTCGGCCCGAGAGGAGATCTCCTCTTTGATGGCAACCGTTCTGTCCATATCCCGCAGGAAACAATCGACAAGATCATGGACCCCGCCCGTGACAGCCTCTCCACGAGCTACACGGATCACCAGAACCGTGTCTTCGTGGAAAGCAGCCAGATCAAAAATGGCATGCGTCTGGCCATCCTCGTCCCGGAAGCGGAACTGAACTACAAGCAGGATGTCATGACGTACACGATATTCCTTCTGACGGCAGCCATTTCCGCCATCCTGATCCTCACGATGACGAGTATCCTCCGCCGCATTTTCAAGATGTCCCATACCGATACGCTGACAGGCGCCGGCAACAGTTCTTCCTATATCGAACGCATCACGGAAATCGGGGACAAGATCAACGAAGGCACCGCTATCTTCTCTGTCATGGTCTTCGACGTCAACAACCTGAAGCATGTCAATGACACGCAGGGCCATGCAGCAGGCGACCACCTCATTAGGAACGGTTACCAGCTCCTGACGGAGGAATTCCCCCGCTCGGAAATCTACCGTATCGGCGGCGATGAATTTGTCATCATCATGGAAAACAAGCTTTCCGATCTCTGCGGCGAAATGATCCGCGGATTCCGGCAGAGAATGAGAGACCACTCCGAATCTTACCGTAAGCTCCCGGGCCAGGTCGTCCTCGCAGCCGGCATGGCAAGCTATGTGCCCGGCACGGACAACAGCTACATGGATGTCTTCCAGAGAGCGGATGAGAAAATGTACAAGAACAAATCCGAATTCTATGACCATCATCCTGAAATGGAAAGACGAGGCATATCGCCGGAAGAAACGAGATGGCATTAAGGGATAAATGATTCAGATTTCATAAAAAACGCCCTTCCTTGGGGGCCGGGCCTTCCCTCCCGGTCTCCTTTATTTTGCGCGTTATCAGACTGGGAAAGGCCCCTTTAAATGAGTTTTTAGAGAAATGGAAATCATATACTGGATTGGAAAACTCCAGCAAAAAAGAGACTGCAGAAATGCTCACTGGCACTTTTACAGTCTCTTTTATATTTTTTAGAAGCTCAGGTTTCCTTTGTAGAGGAGTTCCTTGATGAAGTTTGGCAGGACGAAGCAGCTCTTCTGGATCGTTCTGTTGTAGTACTTCATCGGCTGCGGAACCGGGCGTCTTACGCCGGTACGGAGCGGATCATGCACCTTGGATGCAAGCATGAAGGAATGCATGCAGGCCGGATAGATCGGCACGTGGGAGTAGTACATCCTGACGATCGGGAATACGTCTCCCATGGCTTTGTAGACGTCATGGACGGTCTTTTGCTGCACGATCGGGGACTCTGTCTGCTGGACGATGAGTCCGTCTTCGCGGAGGGCTTCATGCGCACTCTTGTAGAATTCGCGGGTGAAAAGGCCTTCACCGGGTCCGATCGGGTCGGAGCAGTCGATGATGATGACATCATAGAAGTCCTTGACGGATTTCGCAAAGGCGATGCCGTCTCCTACATGGACGTGAAGCTTTTCCGGCGGATCAAGGAGCGCGGATGCAATGGTCGGGAAGTATTCCTTGGAGAGTTCAATGACGCGGCCGTCGATGTCGCAGAGGTCGACCTGCTTGACGCAGTCGTGACGGCAGACTTCTCTGGCTACGCCGCCGTCACCGCCGCCGATGATGAGTACTCTTTCCGGATTCGGGTGCAGCATGAGCGGCACGTGGGAGATCATCTCGTGATATGTCCATTCATCTTTGACGGATGTCTGGAAAACGCCGTCAAGGATGAGCAGACGGCCGTATTCAAGGGTATCAGCAATCTGAATCTTCTGATACGGTGTCTGTTCTTCATGGAGCATTTTTGTGATTTTCAGTGTGAGGCCAAGGTTTTCATTGGCCCATTCGGTGACGTATTGTTTCTCTTCCATAGGCTTAGTCCTTCTTTTCCTCCTTCTTTACGGTTTCAGCAGCCACGTCGAATACGTTGGCGCCTTTTTCTTCTTTTTCTTCTTCTGTATCAACAGCAGCCTCTTCTTCCGCTTCTGCGAAAGGTTCAGCTTCTGCTGTTTCAACGGTTTCTGCTGTTTCTTCAGCGCCTTCGGCAGTTTCTTCTGTCTGGACAGGAATGTCTTCAGCCGGTGCTTCTGCTGCAGGAGCTTCCTGAGCTGCTGGTACTTCCTGCGTCTTCGGCGCAGTCTGGATCGGCTGCGGAGCCTGTGCAGCTTTGGCAGATTCGATCAGGGAGAGTGCGGATTTGAAGTTGGACAGGAGCTTTTCGATATAAAGGTTCATGTCGCCTTCTGTTTTCAGAAGGTCTGCATTCATTTTACGGCGTGCTGCTTCAGCGTCGGAAACGATCTTTCTGGCTTCATTCTGTGCTTCGCGGATGGAGAGTTCTGCTTCCTTATTCGCATTTCTCTTCACGTTTTCAGCGGTCTGCTGAGCCATGACGAGGGTGCTGGACATGGTTTCTTCCATCTTTTCATAGTTACGGAGCTTTGTCTTGATGGCGTCCATCTCTTCTTCCATTTCACGGTGTTCGCGGTAGATTCTTTCGTAATCGCCTGCGAGTTCTTCGAGGAAGCTGTTGACTTCTTCGGAAGAGTATCCCCTGATCTGTTTGGAGAATGTCTTGTTGTGAATGTCCATCGGTGTGATCATAAAATTTCCTCCTAGTGTACGATGTGTGACGCATGCCTCTATGGCAAAGGAAATGTCGGGTTTCCCCGGCCGGCGTGCAGCAGCTTCCTGCTTCCTCTGCCGCAAAATCTTAGCGGTATCTTTCTATCAAAACCCCGATGCGGCCTTTGCGGCTTTTACCGGTGATTTCCTTGATTTCAATTCTTCCGCGTCCTCTGACGCTGATGACGTCACCCGGCTTGACTGCCTGGGAGGCGCTTTTTGCCATCTGCCAGTTGACTTCTGTCCTCTGGTCGTCGACGAGCTGGACCATCTTCGTCCTGGAAAGGCCAAAGCCTGCAGCTCCGACGGCATCGAGGCGAAGGGAGGCGACGGTAGCACGTACTTCCTTGGCTGTCTTTTCCGGCGGATGGAGTTCTTCCATCGGGACTTCTTCGACGGTAACGGTGACCATGGCGACTTTATGGAAGTTGTCGATGATCCACTGTGCCATATCTGCATCGCAGAGGATCTGGCATCCGTTTTCCTGCATGAGGATGTCGCCCAGGACGGCACGGTCGATGCCAAGGCCCATGAGGGAGCCCAGGACATCCCTGTGTCCGATGAGGCGGTACCTGCCGTCCCATTTGACGGAGAGGAGTTTGATGCCAAAGTCTACGGGGCCTTCATAGCCGCCATCGACAAAGGCTACTTTTATTCTTTCAGCTTCGTGGTAACCGCCGAAGCTTTTGGCCGTGATGGTTCCCGCATGCGCGGCAATCGTCTGTCCGACCTGTGCGGCAAAGGGACTCATAAAAGGCCCTACAGCAAAAGGACGGCCGCGGTCTACCGCATCGGCGAGATCCAGCAGGCGAATGGCCATGTCCTTTGCTTCTTCGCCTGTTGCCGTAAAGTAGCGAAGAATTTTTTCTCTATCTTTCATGTATTCCTCAATTCCCCCCAAGATACCGGGAGATTCTTCCTGTATCCAAGGGTTTCTTTATTTCCCGGACATTTCGTCTGAGCGGTCGAGGCAGGCTTTCACGCCGTCAATCAGAGCGGCCCTGATGCCTCTCTTTTCCATGACATAGATACCGGCGATCGTCGTTCCGCCCGGGCTTGTGACCTGATCGCGGAGTTCGGCCGGATGTTTTCCTGTCTCAAGGACCATCTTGGCTGCGCCGTAGAGTGTCTGCGCTGCGGCTTCGATGGCGAGTTTTCTTGGAAGTCCGACGAGGACGCCTGCATCCGCCAGAGCGTCAATGATAACGAATGCATATCCCGGGCCTGCTCCAGAGAGCGCGCCCAGTTCGTCGAGCTGTCTTTCTGTGACGACGGCAGCCTTCCCCAGTGCGGTGAAGATTTCTTCTGTCGTCTTTACGAGTTCATCCGATGCCTTTTTCCCTGGCGCTATGGCTGTCATGCCTTCGCCGACGGAAGCCGGTGTGTTTGGCATGACGCGGACGATTTCCGCATCCGGAAGTCCTTTTTCAAGGGTTTCCAAAGCAACGGCCGCTGCGATGGAAATGACTTTCTTCGGATGATGCGGACGGAGTTCTTCCAGGACGGAAGGAACGATGTTCGGCTTGACGGCAATAAGGACAAGATCGGCCGTTTCTGCCTCCTTGAGGTCATGGCAGATCTCTGTCCCGTACTGTTTTGCCTTTGCAGCGGAAGCTTCTTCGCTGTGTTCCCTCACGCTGACTTCTTCTTTTTTCCATATGTCATGGGCAAGGCACCCGGAGAGGATCGCTCCTCCCATGGCGCCGCACCCGATAATGATAACTTTCTTCATCCCTGCGGTCCTTTCCACATCGGAATGTCCGATACGGGGATGAACGTGTCTCTTTCGACGCGCACGGTATCGGGCGTGATAATCAAAACGTTGTCGTTCAGGAGTTCGATATCACCGTGCGTCAGGTAGACGGCGCCGGCCAGGAAGTCGACGAACCGTTTCGCTGTGTCGCTGTCCACGTTGTCTCCCAGGAGCACGACGACGACGAGCCCCTTTGCAAGGGCATCAGCGGCGCGTCCGGCATCCCGGTACTCACCCGGGACCATGGTGACGATTTCCAGAGGGCGGATACTCCTGACTGGCAGCGCGCCTGCCGGTACAGGCTTATCCCTTTCCAGTTCCGGTAAATCGTCTGTATCCTCTTCCTCCATGAAGAACCCGTCTGCCAGGTTCTTCAGGCTTGAGAATAAGCCTGCCATCAGATCCGCGGAGCCTGTGCGCCCTGATTCCACTGCGGAGCTTCAGGAGCGGCCTGTGGTTCAGGCTGAGGTGTCAGGGAATCCTGGGAAACACTGACATTGCTCGGCGCGCAGAGATAGATTTTGTCGGAAATGCGGTCCAGACGGCCGTCAAGCGCATACATGACGCCCTGTACGAAGTCTACGATTCTTTCTGCTTCGTCGTCATCTGTCTTTTCGATGTTCATGACAACAGGACGCATGGCTTTCAGATGGTCAGCGATTTTTTCAGCATCTGCGTATTCCTTAGGGGAAACGACGACCATGGTATATGGTTTGGATGTCTGGCGGACCGGTACTCCTGCGCGGCCTACGCTGCTGCGTACAGCCTGAGATCTCGGCGGTACGGGAGCGGATGGATTGACAGGAGAAGCAGGCATGCCTTCTTCTTCCATGCCCTCTTCTTCATCTAATTCTTCATCATCATCGTTGTCAACAAAATTACCTTTGAACTTGTCCAGTAAACTCATAATCATTTCTCCTCTCAGTGGTATTGCCGGGCTCCGAATATAGCGGTGCCTATGCGCACCATTGTTGCCCCTTCTTCAATGGCTATTTCAAAATCGTTCGTCATGCCCATGGACAGTATCGTGATCTGTCCTTCAGGAAATTCCTTTTTCATTTCAGTCCACAGCCTGCGGCCTTCCCGGAATACGGGGCGCGTCTTTTCAGGTTCTTCATTCGGCGCCATACACATCAGGCCTTTCACGCGCACATGCGTGCACGCTTTGGCCGCCTCCACGGCGTTTTTGAATTCTTCCGGGGAGAACCCATACTTGCTCTCCTCTCCGGAAATATTGAATTCCAGAAAAACGTCCTGCACCTTTCCCGCGCTTTCCGCTTTCTTGTCGATTTCCCTCAAGATCTCTTCCGAGTCACAGGACTGGATGAGATCCGCACAGGCTACGGCTTTTTTTACTTTGTTCTTTTGCAAATGTCCCTGTAAATTCCAGACGACAGGAGCTGACAGAGACCTTCTCTTCTCTTCCATTTCCTGCACTCGGTTCTCGCCCACCTGGGTAACGCCCAGACGGATGGCTTCTTCCATATCCTCCAGCGGATGGAACTTCGTCACAGCAACAAGCGTGACTTCCTGTCCGTAGGGAGATCTCCTTTCAGCCTCCGCGATGCGGGCTCTTACCTGGGCTAATCTTTCTTCTATTTCTGACATAGCCCCGCCTTCTTTACAGAATTTTTCAGCATATCCGTCCCGTACTTTTGCAGATAGATATACTTGTAAATATTATAGCACAGATATTTTTTGAGAAAAATAGTAAAACAACATAAATATTGGCGTTTTCACATGTATTCATAATTAATTTATCTTATGAAAAAGCTCGTTTTCTTCGGTTTTTTCAAAACTATTTTCTCTTGTTCCCCACTTCTTTCTTCCGAGGCGGTCAATTTTGGGTCACAGCCTCCCCTAAACTTTGTTTCTGCCCGTTTTTCATGCATGAAAAAGGCCGGTGCCATCGGAGGCGGCCGGCCTTTTCTTTTCGTTTGAATCTGTTTGATTCCTGTATGCCTTTTTATTTCTTTAGGATATCCCTATTTCAGACAAGTTTTGCCTTAGCTTTAAGAGCGTCAGGAATCTGAATTCCAAGGGTCTCTGCATCCTTCTTATTTTATTGATGACAGTGTCATATTCCTTCTGGTGGCGGATCGGTGCATCTGCCGGCTTCACTTTGCCGTCGAGGATGTCGGCAGCCAGTTCGCCTGTCTCAAGGCCGAGCTTGTAGTAATCCACGGAAAGAGCGGCAAGGGCTCCGTCTTTGGCCATGATGTCAGCACCGGCAATGACCGGAATCTTGCGGGCATCCTTCACTTTGACAAGGGCAGGGAAGGCAGAGGCGATCGTATTGTCAGTCGGCGTGTAGATGAGATCGACCTGGCCGGCAAGGGATTCAGCGGTCTGCTGAATGTCGTTCACGTTATTGACGGTCTTTTCGACGACATTAAGGCCATTTGCTTTGCAGTAGTCCTTCACCATGTTTGCCTGGATTTCACTGTTCACTTCGCTGGAGCAGTAGATGAGCCCGATGTTCTTAGCATTCGGGACGAGCTCTCTGGCAAGATCCATCTGTGCATCGATTGATGCGAGGTCGCTGACGCCCGTCACGTTTCCGCCTGGCTTTTCATCGCTCTTGACGAGCTTGGCCGAGGTGTAGTCGGTAATGGCCGTCCCTACGATCGGGATGTCCTTGATCTCATTGGCAGCCGCCTGCGCAGCCGGGGTCGCAATGGCGCAGATCAGATTCGGCTTCGAGTCCTTGAAATGGGAAACGATGGTCTTCAGATTGGACTGGTCGCCCTGCGCGTTCTGCTGATCGACGACGATCTTGTCAGGGCCGTAGCCGCGTTTGGCAAGGCCGTCGATGAAGCCCTTATTGGCCTAATCCAGCGAGCCGTGCTGGACAATCTGGACGACGCCGATCTTGATCTTTCCTGCGTCAGAGCCTGCGCTCTTTGGCGCCTGCCCGCCGCATCCTCCGTATATGAGTGCTGAAGCCGCCAGAACTGCGGCAATGCCTGCTTTCATCCATTTTTTCATGATGCTTCTCCTCTCCTGCTGTCTTTCTATCATCCGATATACTTCTGTTCCATATTCTTCATCGTGCCGTTCGTTTCAAGCTCTGCCAGGAAAAAATTGACGTAGTTCAGGAATTCCTGATCGCCCTTCTGCATGAGAGCGCCGAAACGGTTCTTTGTGAACGGCTGGTTCACGAGCGGATCGGCCAGACGGGAATCCATCTTCGCATATTTCTTCGCTTCCATTGTTTCCGTGATCATGATGTCTGCTTTTCCTTCAGCGATAAGACCGGGGATTTCCGCATTCTGTTCATGAATGATGAGCGTGGCTTTCGGAAGGTATGCTTTGGCGAACTTTTCATTCGTTCCGCCCGGATTGACCATGACCTTCACTTCCGGCCTGTTGATGTCGGCAATGGATTTGTACTTCCCTGCATCGCCCTTCCTGCAGAGGATCGTCTTGCCGAAGAGGAGGTAGCCGTCCGACATGGACATGACGCGTTCCCTGTCGAAGGTCCTTGTGATGCCGCAGAGAGCCAGGTCGAATTTCCCTGCCTCTGTATCGGCTGTCAGTGTCTTCCAGGTCGTGGGGACGTATTCGACCTTCACGTGGAGGGAATCGGCAAGCCTTTCAGCAAGCTCGGCATCGAAGCCCTCGTATTTTCCTGTTTCCTTATCCTTGTAGGACATCGGACGGTAATCCCCGGTCGTCCCTACGCGGATCGTCCCTCTTGCCGTAATGTCTTCCAGATGCGCTGCGAGCGCTTCCATGCTTCCTCCCAATACCATGCCAGCTGCCATGACAGCTGCTGCTCCGTATTTCATCCATTTCTTCATGATGTTTCCTCCTGCTCTTCCTCTCCGGTCATCCGGAACTCCATGCGGTCCAATAAAAAATCCCCTGCTTCAAAACAAGCAGGGGACGACGGAATCCGCCGCGGTACCACCCAAGTTATCTGATAAACACAAAAGGGTGGTACCCAAGGGACGGAAGTTCCGTGGTACCACCCTACTCGATCAGATCGACTCTCGATCCTGTAACGCGGATCACTCCGGCCGCTCCTACTCGACTTTCAGCGCGGCAGTTCGGGAAAGAACTTCCTTATTTTCTGCTTTCCGGCTCGCACCATCCGCCGGATCTCTGAGAAGCACTCCAATAAGTACTTTTTTCCGTCAATACTATTCCTGTATTGTGTACATTTTAGCCATCTCAGAAAAACTTGTCAAGAAAAATTTCAATATAAAAAGAGCCATGAAAACGGAAAGTTCCCACAGCTCTTTCATATCTTTATTTTTCCCCTTTCGGTATTTTCACTCCGTAGATCTGGCTGTAGAGCGCAGGCACGAAGAGAAGCCCGATGGCGGTGGCAAGAAGAAGCCCGCCGACAAAGGAGACGGCAAGCGGCCGCCAGAAGGGGTTCGTAATGAGAGGCACGAAGCCAAGGACGTCGGTCACCGAGGAAAGCATGATCGGACGGAAGCGGAGCACGGCCGATTTCACGACGGCATCATACGGCGTAAGCCCTGCTTCGAGGTGCTGCCGGATCTGGTCCAGAAGGATGATGCTGTTCCGGATGACCATGCCCGAAAGGGCAATCATGCCGATGATGGCAACGAATCCTATCGGCTGCCTTGTGATAAGGAGCGTCAAAATCGCCCCGATGAGACCGAACGGCCCGGTCACGATGGCGATGATGAGCTTGGGTATCGTCCCCAGCTCGAAGATGAGGACCATAAGAACGAAGAAGATCATGATCGGCACGGCCTGGAAAATGTACTTCATCGACTTGTCGCTCCATTCGGCGGATCCGTCTTTTTCAAGCGTGTATCCGTCGGGGAGGCTTGCCTTGAAGGAAGCGAAGTCGTCATTGTAGAGTTCCTGCATGAGGGAGTCTGCCATGACGCCGTCCTTGCAGTCAGCGCGGAGCGTGATCGTAGGCTTCAGGTCTCTTCTCCAGATGGTGCTGATTTCATTCTCATAGGAAATATCGGCAAACTGCCCGAGAGGCACGTAGCGTCCGTTTCCTACATGGACCGGCATGGAGGAAAGGTCGGGCAGCTGGGCCGCATTCTTTCCTTCGAGCTTGAAGGAAATCGGGACGAGCTGGTCGCCCTGGTACGATTCAGCGACCTTGTAGCCGGAAAGCTTCGAGTACAGGTCGAGCGATACGGCATAGTTGTCGATGCCGAGCTCGCGGACGCGGTCCTGATTGATTTTCAGCTTGATGGAAGGCATTTCTTCCGGCCAGTCAAGGCTTGCATTCACGATGTCCGGATTCTTCCTCATGATGTCGAGCGCTTTGACGGCAAGCTCGGCTGTCTTCTTATTGTCCTCGCCGATCAGGCGGAACATGACAGGGTAATCGGATGGCGGGCCGGTCGTGATGAGCCTTGTATGCGCGCGGGCATCCGGGTACTTGTCAGCGATGAACTGGTCGAGCTCGCTTCTGACATCGTCCCTGACGTCGTTTCCTGTCGTGACGATGATCATCTGCCCGTGGCCGTCTTCCGGTGCTGACGGATCAAAGAGAAGGATGAAACGGGGCGCGGAGTCTCCGACATAGGTCGAGAAGGACTCGATGCGCTTGTCCCCGTACAGGTTGTCTGCAATGCCTGCCATGACGCGCTTCGTTTCCTCGATGGAGGCGCCGGAGGGCAGATTCACGTCCAGGATGATTTCCGGACGTTTGGAGTTCGGGAAGAATTCCTGATTGACGAAGGGAAGGCACATCATGGTGACGGCAAAGAGAGCAAAGGTGCCGACGATGACAGATTTCCTGTACCTGATGCTTCCCTTGATGAGTCTGTCAAAGATCTGGTACGACTTCTCGCCGATCTTTTCCTTGATGCCCTTCTTCTTTTCCTTGGCGCGTTCTTCCTTCGATTTCACGCGGATGAATTTATAGCCGAGAACCGGTGAAACGAAGATGGAGGCCAGCCAGGAAATCAGGAGTGTCGAGCCGATGACCCAGAAGAAGGAGGAGGTATATTCGGCAGTCTGTCCCTGGGCAAGGCCGACAGGGATGAAGCCGGCGGCCGTGATGAGCGTACCGGCCAGCATAGGCTTCGCGCAGCCTTTGTAGGCCGCTTCTGCCGCTGCCATGCGGTCCATGCCCTCTTCGAGCTTGACCTGCATCATTTCGATGACGATGATCGCATCATCGACAAGAAGGCCCAGTGACACGATGAGGGATCCCAAAGATACGAGGTGAAGGTCGATCCCCTGCCATTTCATGAAAATGAAGGAGCCGCAGACGACGACCGGGATGCAGAGGGCAAGAACGATGCCGCTCCAGAATCCGAGGGAAAGGAAGGAAGCTGCCATGACGATGATGATGGCTTCCAGCAAAGATTCCGTGAAATCGTGGATGGAATTATTGACGACCTTCGGCTGATCGGCGACGAGGCTGATTGTCATGCCGGCCGGGACTTCCTTCTGCGCTTTTTCGATTTCCGCATTCAGATGCTCGCCAAGCGTGAGGTTGTTTCCCCCATCTCTCATGGAAACGGCAATGCCGATCGCCGGTTTCCCGTCAAAGTAGAAGAGGGACGTTTCCGGGGTCGTATAGCTCTGCGTGATCTTGGCGATGTCGCCTAAATGGAACGATCTCTCGCCGACATGGATCGGCAGATTTTCGAGCGATTCAACGCTTCCAAGAAGCCCGTCGACGCGGATGGCCACATTTCTTGTGGACGTATGGATCATGCCCGAGGGCATCATCGCGGACTGTTGGGAAATCATTGTGAATACATCCGTCGGGCTCAAGCCGAACGTAGCGAGCTTGTTCTGGTCCATCTCGATGTAAATATTCTGTTCCTGCACGCCAAGAAGCTCGACCTTCTGCACGTCTTCCACGGACGTCAGACGGCGGCGGATTTTTTCAGCGTATTTTCTTTTTTCTTCATAGGAGAAATCGTCTCCTGTGACAGCATAAATCGAGTCGTACACATCATCGAAACGGTCGTCGATGAAAGGCCCCACGACGCCGGCCGGAAGGCTTCCCCATTCATCTTCGACGAGGTTCCTCATCTCATGCCAGCGTGTCTGTATGTCTTCCTTGGGCACATCGTCCTTGAGGTCGACATAGATGACCGTCTTGCCGTCATGCGTGAAAGACCTTAGGTAATCGAGCCCCTTCACGTCCTGCAGCGTCTTCTCGAGGGGATCGGTCACCTGCTCGGTGATCTGCTCTGCCGATGCGCCCGGCCAGGCCGCTGTTACGACGGCTTCGCGGATGGTGAAGGCAGGATCCTCGCTTCTCCCCAGAGAGAAGTAAGACATGATCCCTCCCAAGAGGATGAAAAAGATGAAGAAATAGACAATCTGCTTGTGCTTGATCGCCCATTCCGCCAGATTGATCTGCTTCATACGCGTACCTCTTCATCCTCACTCAGGCGGGCGACGCCAGCTGTCACGACGCGGTCTCCTTTCTTAAGACCCGAGGTGATTTCGACGGCATCCTTGCCGTAGCGTCCCGTTTCTACCTTCTGGAGATGCGCCTTGCCGTCACGGATAACCCAGACGGAAGGAGAGGCCTGCTGGGAAGCCATGGCCGAAAGCGGCACCATGAATCCCCTTGCGCTGTCAGGATCGGTGAATTTCACCTGTGCTGTCATGCCGACGGCAACATCCTGCGGCGGGTTTTCAAGCGTGACTTTGGCATCATAAGTGCCTGTCGCCGCATTCGGCGCTGCCGCCACTTCCCTGACCTTGCCCGCTACTTTGACCCCCGGAAGCGCCCAGAAGGTCACTTCGCAGGGCATGCCGACCGAGTAGAGCCCGTACTGTTTTTCTGTAAGAGAAATATACACGTCCAGCTTGGAGTCGTCGATGATCGTAACGACCGGCGTACCGGCGGCAACGACCTGCCCGACTTCATACAGTGTCGTCCCCACGATGCCGTCGCGATCGGCGACAAGCGTCGTGAAGCCCAGATTGTTTTCTGCGCGCGAAAGAGCCGCCTCGGCTGACCGGTACTGCGTCAGCGCAAGGTCGTAGCTGTTCCTTGTCTGGTCCATGGCCAGATCGGAAATCGCATTGGCAGCATGGAGCTTTTCATACCTTGCCAGTGTCGACTGCGCAAGCTTCAGGGAAGCCCCTGCCGCATCAAGCGACGATCTGGCTGCTGCCGCCTGCTCTTCTGCATCCTTCGAATCGACACTGAAGAGTTCCTGTCCGGCCGTCACGCGCTCCCCGCTTGTGACATAGCGCTGCATGATTCGCCCGCCTGTCTGGAAAGCAAGCGGAGACTCGAAGAATCCGTGCACGGTGCCGGAGAATGTATCCTTCGCATCCTTTGCGTCTTCTCCGATGACGATCGTCTTCACGAGCGGCGCAGACGGTCCTTTATTGACGGCCTTTCCACATCCCGTCAGTGAAAGCGACATGCCAAGCATCACGGCTGCCGCTATTCCTGCCCATCGTTTCATACCCTTTTCCCCTTTTCAAATGCGGCCTTCCCTCAGCCGATTTCCTTATTCTTGATCCCGTTCATCAATACATCGAATGCCTGATGCATGTAAGAGTCTTCCGTGATTTCTTCCTTCACGGAGAAGCGCTTCTTGATTTCATTCATGAGGTAGTAGTAAGCGACCATGCCTGCCCAGGAAATACAGACTTCCGTAGGCTTTAAGTCCTTTCTGAAGCATCCTTCCTCAATGCCTTCGGTCAGGGCGCCCCTGAGGACGACGAGAACCATGGCGAAGCGTTCCTTCCCGATCGATGCGAAAACGTCGGTCGGGTGAATCATTTCCCATGAAAAGATGCGGAGAATGTAGGGATGCTCCTTCATCAGACGGTAGAAGAAGCGGGAGTACATTTCCATGATTTCCATCGGCGTATGGTCGCCATGGGCCGCCTGCTCCACGAAGTCGACGAGAAGGGCGCTCCCCTTCTGAAGAATCGCAGAATAGAGCTCTCTCTTGCCTCCGAAGTAGTAGGAAATCGCCGCGCTGTTCACCCCGGCTTCCTTTCCTATGTCGCGGATGGAAACGTCCGAATAGCCCTTCAGCGCAAAGAGGCGGATCGCTGCGTTCTCGATCTGCTCGCGGCGCTTCGGTTCCTGCTGTGCCATGTCTTCGGGGAAAAGTGTCTTGTACATGTTTTCCTTCGAGCCATAGTAGTAGGATACGGTAGAAACGCTGACGCCCGCTTCCCGGCTGATATCCCGAAGCGTTGTGCCGCTGTATCCCTTCTCGCGGAAAATCTGAATGGCAGCTTTCCTGATCAGTTCTTTCTTTGTCATGCCATGTCCCCCTGTTATTGTGGATTCTAAGATGATTTACTCTTATTATAATACGTTAGAATGGTAAATTAAAGCTAAACGATTAAACTGTTCGAATTCGCAACGTTCGATGGGATTCCATGAGATATACGCATATGAAAAAGGGGCTGCAGAAATGATTTCACATTTTTACAGCTCCTTTTGTGCGGATATATGCAATTAGAGGATACCAACATATTTATATTTTTGTGCTATCTAAAAACCATACCACCAGCCTTCGGCTGAGGAAATCAACCCTATCCACCGCGTTCCGCGGTCCCCCTACCCCGTCTGGGAAGGCGAGGTATCGATTTTACCGGATTCCTGAAGTCATTTTTTACCTGCACCATGGGAAAAGGGGCATGGCGAGTGTTTCTTCGATGCTCTCTTTTGTAATCGGCGAGAAGTAGACGCAAAGGAGACAGAGGCCTTCTGCCGGCGCTGTCATTCCCAGTTTCCTTCTGTCCTTTGCCGCAAGGATTTCTTCTATGTCTTTGACTGAAAGAAGCCCCATTCCTGCATCGACAAGGCAGCCTGCGATGTTCCTTACCATGTGGTAGAGGAAGCCTTCGCCTGTCACGTAGATGCGGACGAGATCCCCGTCTTTCTCTACGCGGATTTCATGGATGTTCCTGACCGGATCGGACGGCACGGAATTGTTTCCTCGGAAGGACGTGAAGTCATGGCGGCCTTCGAGAGCCCTTGCCGCCTTCCGCATTTTCTCAAGGTCGAGTTTCTTTCCCGTCCGCCAGATATAGCGCTTCAAGAACGGCGAGGCCTCCCTGCTTTCTGTCAGGAGGTAGCCGTACGTTTTTCCGTAATTTCTTCTTCTGACGGAGAAGTCCTCATCCATCTCGCAGCTCTTCGTCACGCGGATGTCGCCGCGAAGGCGTGCATTCATCGCATAGATGAAGCAGTCGCCCGGAATCGTCGAATCCGTATAGAAGGTGCATTCCTGCCCGTAAGCATGGACCCCTGCATCCGTCCTTGCGACGAAGTAGAGTGTGGTCTTTTCCCCTGTCAGCTCCAGAAGGCAGTTTTCCAGCATTTCCTGCACCGTCATGCGGTTTTCCTGCCGCTGGAAGCCTGCGTATCCGCTTCCCTCATAGGAAACGGTAATCCAAATGTTTCTCATGATTCTCCCTGCCAAAAAGGCCCGAAGCATCGCCCCGGCCCTTCTTATTTATCTGAAATATACGTAAAGTCCGATGAGCGCTGCGGTCACAAGTACGACAGCGATCATGGCATTTCTGTCTCTCCATGTGTAGGCGAGCTGGTGCATCTTCGTGCGTCCTTCGCCGCCCCTGTAGCAGCGCGCTTCCATGGCGGTCGCCAGGTCGTCTGCTCTTCTGAAAGCGGAAATGAAGAGCGGCACGAGGAGCGGAACCATGTTCTTCGCTCTCTGCCAGAGATTGCCATTCACGAAGTCCGCGCCTCTGGAGGACTGCGCCTTCATGATGCGGTCTGTTTCTTCCAGAAGTGTCGGGATGAAGCGGAGCGCAATTGTCATCATCATGGCCAGTTCATGCGCCGGAACGCCGATGCGCTTGAATGGCATGAGGAGTGCTTCGATGCCGTCCGTCAGGACGATCGGGCTCGTCGTG